>CADCUM010000100.1 GCA_902805885.1 uncultured Nocardioides sp.
CACGGCGAGCTCCACGACCTCCAGCCCGCGCGCCCGGAGGCGCTCGGCGAAAGCAGGGACGGCGTCGTTCATGGTCACCGTGGTGCCGTCTCTGACCAGGTTGAGGGCGAACTGCTCGGCCTCGACGAGGCTCACCTCGACGAGCTCGAGGCCCAGGTCGCGGATCCGGTTCCGGCTGGAGCCGTCGAAGGCGTCGGGGCACCAGGCCACGGTGTGGTCGTCGATCGGGGCGACGGCCAGGTCGATGTCGTAGAACGCGTCACCCACCGTGTGGACCCCGACGACCTCGTGGCCGAGGCACTCGGCGAGGAGGCCGTGCATCCGCTGGTCGGTGCGGTGGCCGTGGCCGACGAGGAGCACGTCGCCGCAGAGGAGGGCGTCGCCCTGCCCGCTGAACAGGTACGGGGCCTCCACCACCTCGATGCCGCGGCGACGGAACCAGTCCCGGTAGTGGTCGGTCTCGCGCTGTCGCGGGCCGGGCAGGTTGCCCAGGACGGCGGTCCCGCCACGCACCAGGGCGGCATTGGCCGTGAAGACCATGTCCGGGCACTCCGGGGCCGACGGCAGGTGCTCGACGCGGCGCCCCGCGGCGCGGTGGGCGTCGACGAGGGCGTCGTGCTCGGCGACCGCGGCGGCGGGGTCGGGCTGGTCGTCGGTGCTCATGTAGGGGTTGATCTCGTACTCGACGCGGAAGTGACGCGCGTCGGACACCAGGAGATGGCCGTTCAACGGGATCCCTTCGGGGCGGGGAGCGTGCAGGAGCCGGGACGGGCGGGGTGACGTCACACGGAGGCGCCCTCGGCCGGGATACCTCGCCACTGGGACTCGGGGGTGAGCTCCTCGCCCTTCATCAGCAGCGACAGCGCCTCCAGCGACACCCCTCGGCCGACGACGGAGTCGTAGAGCACCACCGAGCGCGCGCCCACCGTGGCGCCGTCGGCCACCCTGACCTCGGACATCTTCATGACCCGGTCCTCGAACAGGTGGGTCTGCAGGGAGACCTTCGGGCCGATGGCGGCGTCGTCCCCGACCTCGACCAGGTCGAACTCGGTGAGGAACGTCGTGCCCATCCAGACCCGGGCTCCGATGTGGGTCCCGAAGAGGCGCAGCACCATCGGCAGGAAGGGGGTGCCGACCAGCAGGTTGAGCAGCGCGGGGACCGCGGCCGCCTCGTAGAGGCCGGTGACGAACTCGCTGCGGCGCACGTACGGGCTCCACAGCGGCTCGACGCGGGGCTCGTAGGCGCCGATCACGTTGCGTTTGACGCCGACGATGTAGAGCACGATCGCCAGGCTCACGGCGACGAACAGGAGGGGGGCGACGAGCGCGGTGACGAGCAGGCCCGCCCCGCTGCCCGCCACGATCGACAGCCCCAGGAGATAGAGGTAGAGCCCGATCGCGAGGACCGACGCGGGCAGGGTGGCCCGCACGAACTCGATCGCCAGACGCTGCGCGACGCGTCGGGGACGCGGGCGGAACGTGTCCTGCTCGTCGAACTGCTCGCTCTCCTGGCGGGCGGGCAGGTTGATCGCCGGTGAGCCGACCCAGGAGGAACCGGTGGGGACGTCGACGCTGCCGGGCACCGTCGCGACCCCGACCAGGGAGTCCTTCCCGGTGCGGGTGCCGCCGGGCAGCTGCGCCGCGTTGCCGACGAACGAGCGGTCTCCGACCTCGGTGTGGCGCAGCAACATCCGCCCGTTGCCGAACGCGGTGCTGCCCACGCTGGCCATGTCGGCCACGAAGCTGTCCCGGCCCAGGATGAGCAGGTCGGGGTCGATGTGGGAGGCGGTGGAGACCTCGGCGCCGCGGCCGACGTCGGCGCCGAGCAGCCGGAGCCACGCCGGGGTGTAGAGGGTGGCGTACAGCGAGTTCGTGTAGGTCAGGCTGAACTCGAGCAGCTTGTCCGCGATCCACTTGCGCAGCCCGAGGCCCGAGTGCAGGGAGTGGAGCCCGGCCGGGGTCCGCGGCAGCACGAGACGCTTGCCCCCGGCCACCAGTGCGCACACGGTGATCACGAACAGGGGCCCGGTGAGCAGGGTGGCGACGAGGCTGGCGAGCACGCCCATCGACAGCAGCGCCGCCCACACGAGGAGCACCGAGGGCACGATCATCGCGATCGACGTCAGCTCGAGGCCCAGGACGCCGGCCGCGGCCGCGACGCGGAGCCGCCCCGTCCAGCCGCCGGTGCGGGGCGCGGTGAGCATCTCGAGGAGGTCGGCGTCGAGGTCGGTGACCTCGATGGGCGGGGAGCCGGCCCAGGCGCGCCCGTCGGGCAGGGTCTGGCCGCGCTCGAGCACGGACAGCGCCAGCAGCGCGGAGCGGTCGCCGACGGTGGTGCCCGGTTCGAGCACGGTGTCGGCGGCGACGTAGGCGTCGCGACCGATCCGCACCGGCGACACCAGCACCCACCCGTCCTCGACGATCCACGGGTGCAGCGCGCTGCCGTAACCGACGGACGCCCCGTCGGCGATCTCGACCAGCGTGGGCAGGCCGATGTCGCTGGTGGCCACGTGGACGTCGCGGCCGACCCGGGCGCCGAGCAGGCGCAGGTAGCCCGGCATCAGCGGGGAGCCGCTGAGCACGGGCAGCGGGGCGACGCCGAGGAGGAGGTCCGACGCCCACAACCGCACGTGGGTCAGGCCCCACAACGGATGGCGTCCGGGACGGATCCCGAGGGTGAGGAGGCGGACGACCAGCGGCGGCAGGATCCAGCGCACGACGAGCCAGCTCGCCACGCCTGCCCCGATGAGCGCGACCAGCACCTCCGGCCCGACCGTCCCCTCGTACACGGTGTAGACCACCGAGGCGGGGAGGGTGACCACGAGCAGGAACAGGTAGATCAGCACCGCTTGCGCGGAACCGGCGGCGGCGACCCGACCGCGCCCGTGGCGGAGGGGCTCCTCGCGCACGGGCGCCGGGGCCGCGCTGTGGTCGGACGACGAGCTGAGCTCGCCGGCGAGGGCGCGGACGGTGGGGTGGCCGTAGAGCTGGCGCACGGTCGGGCTCGCCCCGATGTCGCGCTCACGCATCCTGGTCACGACCGTCGCCGCCAGCAGCGAGTGCCCGCCGAGGTCGTCGAAGAAGTCGGCCTCGACCGAGAGCTCGTCGCGCTCGAGGCCGAAGACCTCCGCCCACACCTGCGCGACCTGTTCCTCCAGCTCGCCCTCGGCCGCCACGCGGGGGCCGGTGGCGGCGATGAGCCGGCGGCCCTCGGGGGCGGGCAGGGCGGAGCGATCGACCTTGCCGCTGACCTGCGTGGGCAGCTCCGTCAGCAGGTCGAGGGTGGCCGGCACCATGTAGCTGGGCAACGCGTCGGTCAGGCGCGGGCGCAGGGACTCGGCGAGCGTGCCCTCGCGGTCGGAGGTGTCACCGTTCGCCGGGACGACGTAGGCAGCGAGCTCGCCGGAGCTCTCGACCTGGGCGACGACGGCGGCGCCGACCCGCTCGTCCTCGAGCAGCACGCTCTCGATCTCACCGAGGTCGACGCGGTGGCCGCGGACCTTGACCTCGGCGTCGGCGCGGCCCAGGTACTCGATCTCCCCGTCGTCGGTGAAGCGCCCGAGGTCGCCCGTGCGGTACAGCCACGTGCGCCCGGTGGGGTCGTCGGGGTGGGCGACGAACTTCTCGGCGGTGAGCTCAGGACGCCCGACGTACCCGCGGGCGACCCCGGGTCCGCCCAGGGCGATCTCCCCGACCTCGCCGTGGGGCACCGACCGGCCCTGATCGTTGCGCAGCTCGGCGGTGTAGGTCGGCAACGGCCGGCCGATGGTGACCGGCTTGCCGGGCACCAGCTCGCACCACGTCGCGGTGACGGTGGCCTCGGTCGGGCCGTAGGTGTTGAGCATCCGCCGGCCCGGCTTCGCCCAGCGCTCGACGAGCTCGGCCGGACAGGCCTCGCCGCCGACGACCAGCGTGCGCACTCCTGCGAGGTCGCGGGGGATGGTGGCCAGCAGTGTGGGCACGGTGTAGAAGACCGTCACCGCCGTCTCCTCGAGGAAGTCGGCGAGGTCGGCGCCCAGGCGACGCGAGTCGTTGGGGCCCGCGACGACCGTGGCGCCGACGGCCCAGGTCGGCCAGATCTCCTCGACGGAGAAGTCGAACGAGATCGTCATGCCCTGGTACACGCGGTCGTCGCGCCGGACGTCGTAGATCGGGGGCACCACGTCGATGAAGTTGCTGATGCTCGACTGGGCGACCTCGACGCCCTTGGGCCGCCCGCTCGAGCCCGAGGTGTAGATGACGTAGGCGGGCGGGTCGTCGGACCCCGTCCCGATCTCCGGTCGGGTGGTCGGCTGCGCGTCCAGGGCGGTCCCCGCGACGTCGAGCTCGACGTGGCGACGGCCGAGGTCGGCAACGCGGTCGGCCAGGTCGGTGGCGGTCACGACCAGGTCGACGTCGGCGTCCTCGGCGATGTAGGAGACCCGGTCCTGGGGCGACTCGGGGTCGATGGGCACGAAGGCCGCACCGGCTTTGCCGATCCCCAGCAGCGCGAGATACGTCTCCAGCGACCGGATCAGGAGGATCGCGACCCGCGCCCCGGGCCGGACACCCAGCTCGTGGAGGTGGTGGGCGACCTGGTTCGCCCGCTCGTCCAGCTCGCGGTAGCTGTAGGAGCGTTCGTCGACCTCCAGGGCGGTCGCGTCGGGGGTCGCGTCCGCCGTCCTCTCGAACACGTGGTGCAAGCGGGGTGCCGTGGGCGTCACTCGTCGTCCTCTCCGCCTGCGCGCGCCGACCTGCGCAGGCCTCCGGGGCCCGGCGACGGCGCCCTGCGCTACGTGCTCGCCGTCCGTGGTGGTGTCACCGATCGAGCGAGAGGGCAGGACGCCGATCGGGTGGTGCCCGACCGAAAAAGGGACGAAACGTCGTCACCGGGACGTGGTCTGATCTCGTTCGGGTGATCACGGCGACGGGGCGTTGCCGCCTCGGCGTCAGCTCCGGGGCCCACGGCGAGCGGTGCCGGTCGCTGATCCACCGCTCGATGTCGGGGTTCGAGGCAGCCGTAGCGTGGCGGTGGTGGTCGTGCCGGACACCTCGGTGTCCACGGGCCCGAAGTGGCGCAGGAGCCCGAGCAGCGCGGAGTTGTCGGTGAGGACTTCGGCGCTGATGGTGGTGACGTTCTCCTCGCGGGCGCGGCGCAGCAGGGTGCGCAGGAGCTGGAACCCGACACCGCGCCGCTGCCAGTCGTCGGCGACGGCGATGGCGAGTTCGGCGCTCGTCGGGTCGGTGTCGCTGCGGATGAAACGGGCGATGCCGACTCCCTGTCCCGTCTCGGGCGCAACGGCCCCCAGTGCTTCGTGGTCATGGTGGTCGACCTGGGTGAAGAAGCGCAGCTGCTGGGGCGAGAGCCGCGGCAGGATGGCGAAGAACCTCTGGTACGCGCTGGTGTCGCTCAGCAGCTGGTAGCCGGCCGCCAGCTCCTCGGCGTCGCGGGGCTCGACACTGCGCACCAGCACCGTGGTCCCGTCGGACAGCGCCACGTCCTCCCACACCGACGGCCCCGAACGTCCACCGGCGCCTGTCTCCCCGTCGCCGTCGCCGGCGGCCGATCGCTCGGGGGCGGGCATGCGCCCATCGTGGGGCTCACCGATACGGATCGACAGTCCCAGGGGATTCCTCGGTCCCGCCGGGCGCCCGGTGCGCCGAGCGGACGGGCGGTCAGATCGCGACGCCGGTCGTCTTCGGGGGAAGCACGAAGGGCTCGATCTCGTCCGACTCGCCGACGAGGTACATGGTGCCCTGGTGAGGGAACGCCTCGCGTACGTCGTAGCCCACGACGTCGGCGGCGAGTGCGCTGCCCGCGATGCGGTACACGTCGCGGACGACACCGATGTGGAACAGTGACTGGACCTCGCTGGTGGCGTCGCCGTCGCCGGCTCGCAGCGCGATGTGCAGGCCGCTGTGCAGCCGACGGGCGGCCACCGCGACGGCGATGTTCTCCACGTCGTCGGAGGTGACGGCGGCCAGCGCCCGCGCGGTGCGGATCGACAATCGCCGCAGCGTGCGGTGGTCGGACCCGTCCCCGATCACGACGGGCAGCCGCCGGTCCTTCGCGCGCGCGATGTTCTTGGCGTCCGGGTCCCGCTCGACCGCGACGACCGGCACGCCCAGGTCGCGCAGCAGCTCGCACAGCCGCTGTCCGACCTGGCCGAGCCCGACCACGACCACGTGGTCGCGTCGAGGGACCGCTGAGCGCCCGAAGGCCCCTGTGAGGCGCGGATCGAGCAGGCGGTTCACCAGGCCGGCGGTGAGGACCGCGGTGAACCCCAACGCGAGGAGCATCGCCGCCGTCGAGAACAGCTTGAACCCGGCGCCGCTGCCGTCGGCGAAGGGGCTGGGCCCGACCGTCACGGTCACCTTGGCCGCCACGTAAAGGGCGTCGACGACGGGCACGCCCTTGGCGAAGACGGTCACGACCGTCTCGAGCGCGAGCACGGCGAGGAACCCGAACAGCCCGTACACGAGGATGCGGGCGCTGGAGTCGAACGGTCGCAGCAGGGCCTCGACGTTGGCCGCGACCTTCTGCGCCGGACCGGGCGTGGTCCACGTCCGGGGCACGCGGCGTGGCCCCTCCTCGCCGACGCCGGTGCTGACCCCGTGGGCGTCGGCGTCGGTCGGGCCGCGGAGCAACGACAGCAAGGCGGGGTCCAGGCACGGTCCGGCCAGGGCCGGCGCGACGATCTGGGCCATCGAGAGGACCCGCACGTTGACCATGGTGTCCTGGAGCTCCGCGGCGACGTGCCGGTCGAAGATCGTCACGAGAGTCGCCAGACCCGGCCGGACGTGCGCGACGACCAGGGCGCGCCGCAGGGCGACGTGGTCGAGGCGCGAGATCACCACCACGCGGTCGACCCGGTCGTCGAGCGCGTCGCGGATCTCACGGTCGGTGGGCTCCTCCGACCGCTTCACAGCAGCCCCGGCCGCGCTCAGCGCCCGCGCGGTGGCGTCGGCCAGGTGCCCCGCACCGATCAGCAGGACCCGGGGCGTCTCGGTTCCCTGAGCGAGCCCTGGTCGCCATGCCGGCCTCATCGCGCGTCGGTGACGAGCGGGACGAACCCCACGGGCCCCAGCGACTCGCGCCGGCCGTCACGGAGACGCAACAGCTGTCCGGAGCGACCGTGGCCGGTCGGGCACACGAGCACACCCCCCGGAGCGAGCTGGTCGACCAGCGCCTGGGGAAGGTCGTCCTGCGCCATGGCCGTGACGCTGATCGCGTCGAACGGGGCGCGGTCCGCGGCGCCCTGGGAGCCGTCCCCGACCCGGACCTCCACGTTGTCGTACCCCAGCTCAGCGAGGGTGGAGCGGGCTGAACGGGCCAGCTCGTCGTGGTACTCCACCGAGATCACCTCGCCGGCCAACCGGGACAGCACAGCAGCGGCGTAGCCCGAACCCGTGCCGACCTCGAGGACGCGATCGTCGTCGCCGAGCTCGAGGGTCGCAGCCATCATGGCCACGACGTCCGGCGCCGAGATGGTCTGCCCGGCGCCGATGGGCAGCGGCTCGGGGTCGTGGGCCTGCTCGGCGAGCTCGGACGGGACGAACCGCTCCCGCGGTACGTCGCCCATCACCGACAGCACGCGCTCGTCGCGGACGCCCTGCCGTCGCAGCTCTTCGACCATGGCGCGACGGGCCTCGTGGTGGCTGATCCACACCTGGCGGCGGTCCTCGTGTCGGCGCTGCCCGGCCATGTCGGCCACGTCCGCCCGTGCCTGCGGGGAACCGTGGCCGAGCGCGACGGCCTCCTCCGCCGCGGCCATGCTCCGGTCGGCGGTCGCCTCGGCCACATCGTCGGTAGGGATCTGCCCGGGTGGGTCCAGGGCGTCCGGCGGCGGGGAGTTCCCGCTCCGGCCGGCCGAGTCGTTCCGTTCGTGCTCCTCGCCGCGCATGGCCCGGGGTTGCCGCTCGCACCCATACGGCAACCGTGCGAGTGCCGTGTGCCCGCGTGGTGTGCCCGTGCGGTCACGGACCCGTGAACGACGGTGCGGCGCGGCCGGTGATGGTGAGGTCGCGCAGCTGGACCGGTTCTCCGACGACTTGCGGCACGACACGACTTGCCCGCAGCAGGCGGACGTCGCAGAGTTCGGGTGTCGTCGACGCCACGGCGATCTGCAGCTGCTCTGACGACGGCCTCTGACCACTGCCGGTGACCACTGCCGACGCAGGACAGCCCGACGACGTTCGTGGCCGGACCCTCGGCGGCCTGTCGGCGCCTGCTCGGCCCGCTCCTGGGGCCGTGCACCAGCCCTCGTGGCCGGACGTCCTGCTCGCCGAGGAGCGATGACATGTTCGTGCGGCCCTTGACCGAAGTCTGGGACTGGCTCCGCGGCACCGGCCTGGAGATCGTCCTCCTCGTGCTCGGCGCGGTCCTCGTGACCCGGTTCGCGCACTGGTTCGGGGACCGGATCGGCCGGCGCATCGAGGCCCGCGCCGAACGCGACGCGGGACACCTGGTCAGTTCGGAGGCGGCCAAGCACCGGCACGCGCTGACCCAGGTACTGACCTGGACGGCCATCGTGGTGGTCTACGCCGTCGCCGTGGCCCTGGTCCTGAATCGCCTCGGTGTGCCGCTCACCCAGCTCGCCGCGCCGGCGGCGATCCTCGGTGCCGCCCTGGGCTTCGGTAGCCAGCAGATCGTGCGGGATGTGCTCGCCGGCTTCTTCGTGGTCGCCGAGCGCCAGTACGGCGTCGGCGACGTCGTGCGCTTCGAGGTCAACGGCACCGCAGGCAAGGCGGTCACCGGCACCGTCATGGACGTCACCCTGCGGGTGACCGAGCTGCGTACCGCCGACGGCGAGGTCGTCATCACCCCCAACGGGCAGATCGTCCAGGTCGTCAACCTCTCCCGCGACTGGGCGCGCAGCGTCATCGACGTGCCGCTGCCGACGACCGTCGACCTCTCCCGTGTGCAGGAGGTCCTGGACGACGTGGGCAAGAAGATCATGGCCGACGACCGGCTCGCCGCGATGCTGCTCGACACCCCCACCGTGATGGGCGTCGAGAGCATGGAGGTCGATCAGATCAACCTGCGGGTCGTGGCCCGCACCCAGCCCGGTCGGCAGTTCGACGTCGGCCGCGAGCTGCGCGCCCGGGTGGCCGACGCCCTCCGCCGCGAGGGCATCAGGAGCACCCCTGCCGTCGACGTCGAGGCCCCGAGCGGGCACTCGTGACCGTGCTCGGCGTCCGGGTGTCGACGATCGTGCTGGCCGTCGCCTTCGGAGTGGTCTTCACCGTCTACCTGACGGTCCGGCCCACCGACCCGGCCGAGCTGGCCGGAGACCCCGGGGCCGTCAGCACGGAGGAGCGAGCCCGCAGCACGTCGACCAACCCGTCCTCCACGACGTCGTCGACGTCTTCGAGCACGCCCTCGACGGCCCCGACAGCAACGAGCTCCTCGGAGCCGCCGACCACCGGCTCTCCGAACACCGGCCCGGGCAGGACGGACGCACCGACCGGCAGCCCGGCCACGACCGCGACGACCGGGCCACCGACGACGAGACCCGTGGCCCCGCCGTGAGCGGCCGTGCCACTGCGCCGTCACCGCGATGAGCGCGTCGCCACTCCCGACAGGCGCTCCCCGGCCATCGTCATTCCTTTGAACGAGACGCCGCAGCTCGGGTGCGTGGAGATCGCATCTGTTCGCTTTCCTGCACCGGTCGCGTACTGTCGCGTGCATTCGGTCCGGATCGATCTCAGGACCGCAGGTCGGTTGAACTCTCAGCCGCGCAACTCCCACGCCACCACCTGGCAATTCCTCGGAGTTGTCGTTCTTCGGTGCGACCAACTTCCCGGGGACTCATGGGCCCAGAGCCCGTCCGAGGTGAACAGGTCTATGCGCGAGTTCAGTTCCGAGAGTCGCGGCGCTCAGGCAGGTGCACGAACCGTGCCACCTGCCCCACCGATGGTGCCCCCGCCTCCCCCGGCCCCACTCCTGGCCCACCTCACCGGCGCCGTGGGAACGGTGCTGTGGGAGGTGCTCCTGTGGGCAGACCGGCGGGAACAACGCGGCCGCTCCCGTCTGCCTCGGCGTCAGCCGACCCCGTCGCGGTCGGCGCGGCGGAGCGTCCGGTGACGGCCTCGTCATTGGCGGCCAACGACGGTCGGCTGCTGCGATACGTGCTCGACGGCCTCCGCTACCCGGCGCGCTGGTGGGAGATCATGGCGACGGCGGACATGTACGGCGTCGCCGCGTCCCAGCACGCGGAGCTGGCCCGCCTGCCGCGGGCGCTCTATGCGAACGTGGAGGCCATCCTCACCGCGTTGACCGCACCCGTCCCGCCTCCCGCGGCGAACCCGGTCGCGCGACGGGGAAGCAGGGAGGTCCGGCCTTCGACCGTCAGACGCCCCCCGGGACAGAGACACGGATCCTTCCCCCGGCGGTAGATCGACGGCCCAGAAGCCAGCCGGCGGCCGAGGAGACCGAGGCCGGCCGGTGACGGTGGTGACGAGGACGCGCGCTCCGGGTGAGCACCGGCGCAGATGGAGGACCGAAGTCGTCCGCCTCCATCCCTAGCGTTCGGGCCGGACCGGGAAGGACCCGGTGGGAGACCTCGAGAGGCGGACCCATGACGGCCACCACCCCCCAGCGGACGACGGGCGAGCGCGCAGAGCTGATCAACGCGCTGGACAAGCACCGTGGCTTCCTGCTCCAGACCGCCGAAGGGCTGACCGAGGACCAGGCGCGCACGCGGAGCACGGTCAGCGCGCTCACGATCGCCTCACTGCTCAAGCACGTCGCCGACACCGAGGAGCAGTGGTTCCGCTTCACGGTCGAAGGTGCGACGGCGTTCGACGGCGGGCACGGCTCGGACGTCGACTGGAACGCGATCGCCGCTGACGACAGCTGGGCCGACGTCGAGTGGGAGGACACCCGGTTCGTGCTGTCCGACCACGAGACCCTGGAGTTCTTGCGAGCGCGGGTCGAGCAGGTCGCGGCGCGGACCGCCGAGATTCTGCGCACTGCCGATCTGGACGGTGCGCACCCGCTGCCGGTGGCGCCCTGGTTCGAGCCGGGAGCGTCGTGGTCGGTGCGCCGGGTCGCGATCCACGTGCTCGCCGAGATCAGCCAGCACGCCGGGCACGCAGACATCATCCGCGAGGCCGTCGACGGCCAGAAGACGATGGGCTGATCACGAGGACTCCGGGGACGAGGGTGGTGCCGTCGTCGTCGTTCTCGGGCGCGTCCTCCGTCCTCGCACGGCGCGCGTGGCCGTCACCGTGGACACGTAGGAGGCGAGGGCGAGCCAGGCGAGGCGGGGTGCGAGGGCCCAGGCGGCGGGTGGGTCGAGCCTGGCGGTCACGACGACGGCGTGGGTCGTGGTGACCAGGCCGGCCACGGTGTCGGCGGCGCCCAGCGCGGGGCTGCGCAGACCGAAGTAGAGCGGGGAGAAGGCGGCGAACAGCGCCCAGGTGGCGGCCTCCGACGCGCGGGCGGCCCGTCGTCCAGGGGTGTCGGCGGGGAGGTTCGCGACGCGGAGGTTGCTCCAGAGCGTCAGCGTGTTGTTGACCGCCCACACCGGTGCGAACACCCATCCCGGGGGCGCACCGGCCGGGGTGGGGAGGCTCGCGTAGAAGTCGCGGTCGTCCGCGCGGGAGGGCGGCAGGTTGCCGACGAGGTTGGCGGCGACCCCGACCGCCGCGGCGTGCCACCAGCGGAACCGAGGACGAGCAGGCAGCGCGGGCGCGGCGCCTCGCTCCGCTGGTCGGCGGTGGAGAACGGCGGTGGACGTGTCGCTGGTCCGGCGTGTGGTCATGGACCGGGTCATGGTGTCGACTCCTGGGGGACGGCGAACCGGTGGAGCCGGTCCGCGACCGCGCCTCGGCTGCGCGCGGGGGTTTCGTGGTGGGGGAAGTGCCCGACGCCCGGCCACGTCTCGGCGTGGTGCGGCGCGGTGAACAGCTCTTCCTGGCCGGCGGCCAGCACCGGTGGGCGGGCGTCGTCGGGGAAGCCGTGCAGGCACACCACCCACGACCCCTCGTCGCCGTGGAGGCGAACGCGGAGGGGTCCCCCTCCCGTGGGGACGCTCGAGGATCCTGGATCGTCCATCTTTACTCCGTTTCCGAGATACCTGGATACGGAGAAGTGTGCGGCTAGTGTGGGCCGATGGCAAGCGGAGATGAGGAGCACGGCCCGGTGGACCCCGTCGAGGACCGCGAACGCATGCGCGTGTCGGCCACCGAGGCGTCCTGGGCGCTACGGGATGTCAACCGCGCGGCCGACGAGGTCGACCACGTGCTGGCCCAGCGGCTCGGGCTGCGCGCGCTCGACTACACGGCGATGAACCACGTCCTCGGCGCCGAGCGCCCGATGGGTCCGTTCGAACTCGGCCGCCGCCTGGGCATCAGCAGCGGCTCGGCGACGGAGCTGGTCGATCGACTCGAGCAGGCGGGCCACCTCGAACGACGGCGTGACCGGCACGACCGACGTCGGGTGGCGCTGCATCCCAGCGAGGACACCCTGGCCCGGGTCCTCGAGGAGCTCTCACCGCTCTTCGCCGCCATCGACCAGGCGGCCGGGGACTACACCCAGGCCGAGCTGGCCGCCGTCGTCCGCTACCTGCGCACCGCCGCGGAGACCATGCGCGGCTTCGCTCGGTCAGACTCCACGTGAGGGCGCCGACGGAGGACGCGACCACCGCCCTGGGTCAGTCTCACCGCTCCGCGCCGCGGGCGAGCACGGCGAGATGGGCGTGGAGCACCTCGCGCAGGTGCGCCGGCGGGTAGCGCTCGGGCCACGTGGCTCCGTGCAGGGCGAGCCCGTCCACGAGGTGGTAGGTCGACCGGCTGGCGGCGGGCAGCTCCGGGCCGTCACCGACGACGAGCCGGACGGCCTCGTCGACGGCCGCGGCGACGAGCGCCTCCGCCTCGTCACGCACCCGGCGGAGGGCGGGGTCGGCCGCGCTGCGGGCGACGAGCGCGAGGTAGACCTGGACCTCCTCGGTGCGCTCGGCGTCCAGCGGCAACAGGTCCTCGAGGACGCGGACGCCGAGCGGCGCGCCCGTCAGGGTGGCCGACAAGCCGGCGAACCGGGCCGCGGCACGGTCGACGACGGCTCGCAGCGCGAAGCCGAGGAGCTCGTCCTGGCTGGCGAAGTAGTGGCGCAGCGCGCCCGGGGAGGTGCCGGCCTCCTCCGCGACGGTGCGCACCGAGACCTCGTGGACGCCGTCGCGACGCACCACGCGCCACAGGGCCTCCGCCAGCTCTCGTCGCCGGAGGGCGTGGTCGACGATCCGGGGCACGAGGTTGTTGTAGCACAACTGTGTTGGTACGTTGTCAACACAGTCGTGTTGAATCCCGCGGAGGTCCCCGTGCTCGTCGCCGCGATCGTGGTCTGCGAGGTCGGCTTCTGGGTCGTCCTGGCCGCCGGCCTGCTCGCCCGTTACGTCCTGCACCGGCCCCGCCTCGGTGCGGTCCTCCTGGTCTGCGTGCCCCTCGTGGACCTGGCCCTGCTCGTGTTCACGGCCGTCGATCTGCGCCGGGGCGGCGAGCCGTCCGTCGCTCACGGGCTCGCCGCGGTCTACCTGGGCTTCTCCGTCGCCTTCGGCCACCGCATGGTGCGGTGGGCCGACGTCCGAGCGGCCCACCGATGGGCCGGCGGCCCGCCGCCCGCGCCCGCGCCGGCCCACGGAACGTCCGCGCGTGTCCGCTTCGCCTGGCAGGACTGGGGTCGTGCGGTCCTGGCCGCGTCCATCGCCGTCGTCCTCCTGGTCGCGGCGATCGCCCTGGTCGGCGACCCCTCCCGCACCGGGGAGCTGTGGGGCTGGATCGAGCGCATGGGCTGGCTGGTCGCCGCCTGGCTGATCGTCGGTCCGTTGTGGGAGCTCGCGCACGCCGCCCTGCGCGGGCCACGAGGCGGGACCGGAGCCGATGCGGGCGCGGTGCCCGACGGCGCCGCTCGGTCGGGCTGATCCCGCTCCCTCGTCCACGACGACTCCCCGTGCACCACCGCGTGGAGCCCGTACCCACCGCGCGCCGACTGCGGCAGGCTCTCCGGCGTGACCACCGACATGCCAGACGGATCGGCGACCGATCACGGCAGTGAGGTGCCCGATGCCGGGCCCGGCGTCGTGCTCGTGGGCTTCGACGGCTCGCGGGACGCGACACGCGCGATCGCGACGGCCGCTCTCCTGCTGCCGAGGATGACCGCGCGCGTGGTGACCGTGTGGGCACCCGCGTCCCCGGATCCGGTCCTGCGACGCCGGATCACCCGCCACGCCCGCACCCTCGACCGCCTCGGCACGCTGATGGAGCAGGAGTGCGCCGCCGACGCACAGCAGACCGCTGCGGACGGAGCGGCCCTCGCGCGGGCGGCGGGGTGGTCGCCCGAGCCGGTCGCCCACCGCGCCTACGCCGATCCCGGGGCCGTGCTCGCCACGATCGCCGGGGACCTCCGTCCGCGTGTGGTGGTGGTCGGCTCGCGGGGGCTGGGCGGCACGGCAGCGGTGATGGGCAGCGTCTCCGACCTCGCCGCGCACCACAGCCCGGTCCCGGTGCTGGTCGTTCCCCCGCTGCTGAGCCACGAGCGCGCCGCGGCGGCGAGGGGCCCGGTGGTGGTCGGCCACGACGGCTCCCCGGGCGCCGAGCACGCGCGTGCCGCGGCCGCGGCCCTGCTGCCCCACCGCGACCAGGTCCTGGCCCACGTCCACCGCGGCGACACGACGGAGCCGGGCGGGGACGTCCCCGTGGGTGCCCTCGACCTGCCCGCGCACGGGTGGGGAGGACGCGCGGTCGCCAACGCGCTCGACGCGGCCGCCGCGGATCGCGAGGCGGGCGTGGTCGTGGTCGGGTCGCGCGGGCGCTCGGCGCTGCGCGAGATGGTGCTGGGCAGCACGGCGATCGCGGTGCTCCACCACGTCCACCGGCCGGTCCTGGTGGTGCCGAGTCCGTCCCCGGAGGAGTGAGGGCGAGGCCGTCTCCGAGAACGCCGTGCCGGGGCCGACGGCACGGAGCGGTCACCCGGCACCGTCCTGATCACGTCGGCGCCAGGCACCCAGCCGGTCCCACCAACGACCGGTCGGGGTGGGCACGCCGGTCTCGGGCATCCTCGGCGCATGCCCGACCTGGACGCGACCACGCGCCGGCGCCGCAAGCGGCTCGCGGACGAGCGCGCCGAGGCACGGGTCTACCGCGACCTCGCCTCACGGCGGTCCTCCGAGGACGAGCGCGAGATCCTGCTGGGCCTCGCGGAGGCCGAGGAGCGCCACGCCGCGCACTGGCAGGCCCTGCTCGGCGACGAGGTCGGCCCGGCGGCGCGCGGCGATGTGCGCCTGCGACTGCTCGCGCTGCTCGCCCGGCGCTTCGGCTCGGTCTTCGTGCTCGCCCTCGCGCAGCGCGCCGAGGGCCGTGCCTCGCAGGACGCGGCGGCCGACGTCGACACCACCCCCGCGATGGTCGCCGACGAACGCGTGCACGCCGAGGTGGTGCGCGGGCTGGCCGCCCGCGGCCGGGAGCAGGCCTCGGGGACCTTCCGCGCCGCGGTCTTCGGCGCGAACGACGGGCTGGTCAGCAACCTGGCCCTGGTGCTCGGCGTGAGCGGCGGCGGCGTCGGGGCGGGCACTGTGCTGCTGACCGGCCTCGCCGGGCTGCTCTCCGGCGCGCTGTCGATGGGCGCCGGGGAGTACATCTCCGTGCGGTCCCAGCGGGAGCTGCTGGCCGCGTCGGCGCCCGACCCGGCGTCGCGACGGGTGGTCCCCGACCTCGACATCGAGGCCAACGAGCTGGCGCTGGTCTACCGCGCGCGCGGGATGAGCACCGAGGACGCGCAGCGCCAGGCCGAGGCGGTGCTCCGCGGCACCGACGCACGGCCCGACCCCGTCCCCGACACCCGGCACGAGGTCGTCGGCACCGGGCTCGGCGCCGCGGTGTCGAGCTTCGCCTTCTTCGCGTCCGGCGCGGCGATCCCCGTCCTGCCGTTCCTCGTCGGCCTCGAGGGACCGCCCGCGCTGGTCGCCGCGATGGTCCTGGTCGGCCTCGGTCTCCTGCTGACGGGCGCGACGGTCGGGGTGCTCTCGGGCGGACCGCCGCTCCGTCGCGGGCTGCGCCAGCTCGCGATCGGTGCCGGCGCGGCCGCCCTCACCTACCTCCTCGGCCTCCTCGTCGGCGGGATGGTCGGCTGACGTCGGCGACCTACGAGGAGTTCGAGGTCGGGCCCGACCCATCCTCCGCGGGTGTTGTCCGCCGCCGCGCGTTCGGCGAGCGTGGTGACGGTCCGCGGTGAGGAGGTGTCCGGGGTGAGTGCCGACGTCGTGGTCCTGGGCCTCGCGAGCGTCGTCCGGCCGACCTCGGTGGCCGCCGTCTACGCGTTCCTCGCCGCACGCTCACCGGCGCCCCTGCTGATCGCCTACCTCGTGGCCGGACTGGCGCTGAGCCTCTCGGTCGGGATCGCCGCGGTGACGTTCGTCCACATCAACCCGCCCACGCCGGCGGTGAGCACGACGGGTCGCGACCTCGTGGAGGTCACGGTCGGCGTGCTCGCCCTCGGCGCCGCCCTCTACTTCGGGCTGCGGTCGCCCCCGGACGCGCGCGCGGTGGCGCGCCCGGCCCGCCCGCCCTCGGCGATGCGACGCCGGCTGGCCCGGCCGACCGTGCCGAGCGCGGCGCTGGCCGGGGTGGCCACCCATCTCCCGGGGGTCTTCTACCTCGGCGCGCTCGCCGCGATCGTCGCGAGCCGCCCGGGCCTGGTCGGCGGTCTCCTGCAGGTCGGCCTCTACAACCTGCTCTGGTACGCCGTCCCGCTGGCGGCGCTCGCCTCGTGGACGTGGCGTCCCGAGACGACCCGGGACACCGCCGCGCGGCTCACCGCCTGGGTCCAGGCCCACAAGAAGAGCCTGGTCGTCGTGGTGTTCGTCCTCGTCGGCGTCTACCTCGTCGCCCGCGGCGTCCACCAGCTCACGACCCGCTGAGACGCACGCGAGTCATCCGGTGGGTGTGAGGTGCACACGAGCGGGCCGCGTCACGCTGGCGCGATGACCTCCGCGCCGGAGCCCACCGCGTCCTCCGAGAACGAGCCGCGTGGGGCCGTGGCGGCGACACCGTCCCTGAGCGCAGCGACCGTCCCACCCACCGCGCCCGGACTCCTGGGCGGCCTGCCCCGCGCGGTGGTCCTGCTGGTCGGTGGGGTCAGCGCCGTGGGCATCGTCGCCGGCATGCGCGCGCTCGCGTGGCTGATCGGCCCGGTGTTCCTGGCGCTCATCATCGTCATCGCCGCCCACCCGGTGCAGCGGTGGCTGCGGGCGCGGGGATGGCCCGGCTGGGTCGCCACCCTGGCGCTGCTCCTGGTGATCTACGTCGGCCTCCTCGCCCTCGCGCTCGTCCTGCTGGTGTCGATCGGGCAGCTGGCGACGGTGCTGCCGCAGTACACGGCGCAGTTCGACGCCCTGATCGCGTCCGTGGAGCAGGCGCTCGCCGGTCTCGGGATCGGGCCCGCCCAGATCCAGGCGGCCACGAGCTCCGTCAACGTCGGCTCGATCGTGGGCGCGCTGGGCGGTGTGCTCTCGGGGGTCTCCGGAGTGCTCACGGGCGTGGTCCTGGTCCTGGCGCTGCTGCTGTTCTTCATCGCCGACGCGTCCACCTTCGGCCTCCGGCTCGACAGCATCGGGGCGGAGCGCCCGAACGTCGTGGGCGCCCTCGAGAGCTTCGCGCGCGGCACGCGCAGCTACCTGGTGGTCACGACGGTCTTCGGGCTCATCGTGGCCGTGCTCGACACGATCGCCCTGCAGATCATGGGGGTCCCGCTCGCCGTGCTGTGGGGCGTGCTCGCGTTCATCACCAACTACATCCCGAACGTCGGGTTCGTCTTCGGCCTGGTGCCGCCGGCCCTCCTCGCCCTGCTGACCGGGGGCTGGCAGCTGTTCGTCGTCGTGATCGTCGTCTACTCGGTGCTGAACCTGGTCATCCAGTCGCTGATCCAGCCCCGCTTCGTCGGGAACTCCGTCGGGCTCTCGGCCACGGTCACCTTCGTGACCCTGCTGTTCTGGGCGTGGGTGCTCGGTCCGCTCGGCGCGCTGCTCGCCATCCCCCTCACCCTGCTGGCGAAGGCCCTCCTCGTGGACATCGATCCCCGCGCCCGCTGGGCCGACGCCCTCCTCCGGACGAACGCCGCGGAACCCACGCCCGGTCCGGCCGCGTAGCGAGCTGGACATGCCACGGGACCTCACCCACCGAGGATGAGAGCACCCGACGTCGCCGCGACCAACCTTGCCGGAGGCAGTCGACGACGGTGCCGTGGAGGACGACCATGACCAACCATCCGGCCCGCCCGCGCACGGCGACGTGGTGGCGCTCGCGCTGGGCCCTCGGCGGCGCGCTGGCCGTCCTCGCGCTGGTGTTCGTCCTGGAGAACCGGGACCCGGTGAGCATCCGCCTGCTCATCCCCGTCGTGATCATGCCGCAGTGGGCGGCGCTGCTGACGACGCTGGTCATCGGATTGATCATCGGGCTCCTGCTGCGACGTCGTGAGTAGCCATCGGCCGGGACTCGGGGTCGTCTACGACGTCGACGGCGTCCTGCGGATCGCGCCCCTGCGGCGGCTGTGGGGCCGGTTGGCCGCCCTGCTCACCCGTGGCCCCCGGGACCGCCGGTCGTTGCTGGGCATGCAGCGGCTGCTGACGATGGCGGCCGACGACGCCGACGCCGAGGTGTTCTACCTGACCGCCCTGCCGATGAGGCTCTCCGGCCCGCTGCTGCGCGCGCTGCGGCACGACCACTACCCCGCGGGCA
The DNA here is from genome assembly GCA_902805885.1 of uncultured Nocardioides sp. Taxonomy (GTDB): domain Bacteria; phylum Actinomycetota; class Actinomycetes; order Propionibacteriales; family Nocardioidaceae; genus Nocardioides. The sequence goes on from CADCUM010000100.1 coordinate 18,712, forward strand.
CGGCGCTGATGGCCGGGCGGAGGCTCTTCTCCGGGTGGCTGGTGGGCGGGGGTCTGGCCAACAAGCGCGCCACGCTGGCGCGTCTGGCCGCGAGCCGCCCCGACACGACGTGGGTCCTGATCGGCGACGACGGGGGGCACGACCCCGTGCTGTTCGACGGGTTCGCCCGCGACCACCCGGGGCGGGTGGCGGCGATCGCCCTGCGCCGAGTCTTCGACCCGGGCGACGCCGACCAGCAGCCCGACGACGACCGGCCGGCCGGCCGGCCCGCCACTGCGCCGCCGCTCGTCGACGCCCCGAACGGCGAGGAGCTGCTGCCGCGGCTGGGCGCGGCGCTGGGCCGCGACCCCGCGCGCGGGGAGCCCCGCACCGAGGACTGGTTCCTCACCGCCGACCAGCGCGGCAACCCGGCCACGCGCCTGCGGCCCTGGACCGAGGGCAACGCGGTGCGCCTGCGCGTGCACGGCACCGCCTACTACGCCGCCCTCGCCGAACGACTGGCGACGACCGGGGCCGGCGACCAGGTGCTGTTCCTGGGCTGGCGTGGCGACGGCGACCAGCAGCTCGCGGACGACGGGCCGACCGTCTCCGGGGCGCTGGCGGCGGCGGCACGGCGCGGCGCCCGGGTGCGCGGGCTGCTGTGGCGCTCGCACCTGGAGGCGTTGGGCTACCACGTGCTCCAGAACCGCCGGCTCACCGCGGACCTCGTCGCGGCCGGCGGCGAGGTGCTGCTCGACCAGCGCATCCGGCCGCTCGGCAGCCACCACCAGAAGCTCGTGGTCATC
>CADCUM010000101.1 GCA_902805885.1 uncultured Nocardioides sp.
CGGGGAGGCGTCGGGAAGGCCGCCCCCGAAGAGCCGTCCAGAGAGCCTGGAGGCGACCTGATGGTGACGTCCGACGAGCACGACCTCTCCGGGACCACGCCCGAGCTCGACCGCCGGCGGTTCGTCGGCAGCCTGGGCCTCGTGGCCGGTCTCGCCGCCGTCTCGACCCTTCCGGTCGACCGTGCCGCTGCTGCCCCGCGACCGCCGGGCGGCGGCTACCCGTTCCGCCTGGGCATCGCCTCCGGCGACCCGACCCCGGACGGTGTGGTGCTGTGGACGAGGCTCGCGCCGGAGCCTTTCGAGCGGTTCGGAGGCATGCCGGCCACAGCGGTCGGCGTGGAGTGGAAGCTCGCCACGCACCCCTCGATGCGTGGGGTCGTCCGCAGTGGGCGAGCGCTCGCGATGCCGCGGCTGGCGCACTCGGTGCACGTCGAGGTCGACGGGCTGGAGCCGGACCGCGAGTACTACTACCAGTTCAAGTACCGCGGCGACGAGTCCGACGTGGGCAGGACCCGGACCGCTCCGCTGCCCGGCACGCGGCTGAACAGCTTCAGCTTCGCCTTCGCGTCCTGCCAGGCCTGGCAGGACGGCTACTACTCGGCGTACCGGCACCTGGCGCGCGAGGACCTCGACCTCGTCGTCCACCTCGGCGACTACGTCTACGAGGGCGACATCGCCCCCGACGGCGGTTACCGCGACCGGTGGGTGCCGCCGGCGGCGCGTCCGGCCCCGCAGTCGCTGCAGCAGTGGCGCGCCCGCTACGCGTTGTACAAGACCGACCCGGACCTGCAGCGCGCGCACGCCCGCTTCCCGTGGATCGTGACGTGGGACGACCACGAGGTCGTCAACGACTACGCCGCCGACCAGTCGCAGTACACCGGCGACATCAGCACCCTCCGTGCGAACGCCTACCAGGCCTACTACGAGCACCAGCCGCTCCGGGCGCGGTCGATCCCGCGCGGTGAGCACGTGCGCCTCTACCGGCGGGTCTCGTTCGGGAACCTCGCGAAGTTCCACGTCATCGACGGCCGGCAGTACCGCGACATCCCCCCGTGCGGCTGGGGCGAGGCGCCGGCGTGCGAGGCCGCCTACGACCCCGAGATCAGCATGCTCGGCCAGCGGCAGGAGCGCTGGCTGTACGACGGCCTCGAGCGGTCACGAGCGCGGTGGGACGTCCTGGCCAACAACGTCATGATGGCCCGGCTCGACCACGACGGCGCCGCCGGGGAGAAGCTCTGGCACGACGCCTGGGACGGGTTCCCCGCCGCGCGCAACCGACTGACGTGGCGCTTCGCCAACGCCGACGTCCGCAACCCTGTCCTCATCACCGGCGACTGGCACTCGAGCTTCGTCAACGACATCAAGCTCAACTTCGACCGCCCCGACTCCCGGGTGGTCGCGACGGAGTTCGTCGGGACGTCGATCTCCAGCAACGGTGACATCCCGGTCTACGGCCCGTACTACGGCCCGATGATCAAGTACAACCCGCACATCAAGTTCTTCGAGGGCGACAAGCGGGGCTACGTCCGATGCACGGTCACCCCCGACCAGTGGCGGACCGACCTGCGGATGGTCAGGACCGTCAGTCGTCCCGACGCGCCTGCCTACACCCTGGCGTCGTTCGTCGTGGAGGACGGCAAGCCCGGCGCCGTGCGCCTCTGATCCCGCGCGCACGGCCGGCCCGGGCGAGGGAGCACGGCTAGAGGTTGTAGGTTCAACCTTTTCGTGAGAGGCTGGGTGGAGCCCGCCAGTCCACGCAACCTCCGAGGAGCTGCTGTCCATGTCGTTCTCCCCTGTCCGGCTCAACCACGCGGTGCTCTTCGTCGCCGACCTCGAGCGTGCCGAGCGCTTCTACACCGGTGTGTTCGGGATGGAGGTCGCTGCTCGGGAGCCCCGGGCGGGTGCGACCTTCCTGCGGCTTCCTCGCTCCGGGAACCACCACGACCTGGGCCTGTTCGGGGTCGGGTCGTCCGCTCCACCGAAGGCGCGGGGCGGGATCGGGCTGTACCACCTGGCCTGGCAGCTCGACACCGTCGAGGAGCTCGCGGAGGCCCGGCAGGCCCTCCTCGCGGCCGGCGCGCACACCGGTGAGTCCGACCACGGCGCCACCAAGAGCGTGTACGGCGCCGACCCCGACGGCAACGAGTTCGAGGTGATGTGGATGCTGCCACGCGAGGCCTGGGGCGCCGACGCCGACGCCGCTTCGGTGCAGCGGCTCGATCTCGACGCGGAGCTCGCCCGTTGGTCGGGCGTGGGCACCGCGGGTCGCATCGTGACCAGCCCTGCCGAGGAGGCACGCGCGTGACCGCTCCGCTCATCGCCAGCCGGGCGGACGTGGCCACCGACGCGCCGGCCCGCTACGCCAAGCAGCTCGTCGCCCACCTCGGCCGCAAGCTGACCTTCACCGCGGAGGGGACGGCCTGGACCACCACCATCGGTGCTGCCACCGCACACATCGTCGTCGGGGACGGCGTCCTCACGTTGCTGGCCGCCGGTGAGGAGGAGCAGGCAGTCGCCCGGGTCGAGGAGGTCCTCGGGAGCCACCTCGAGCGCTTCGGCCAGCGACAGGAGCTCACGGTGACCTGGAGCCGCAGCGGCGGCTGACACGGGTCCGGAGGGGGACCCGTTAGGGTCGGTCCCCACCCGCGTCACGACGAAGACGGCAGGCCGTCGCCTGCCTCCAGGAGCCAGCGATGAGCGGCGTACCCGAAGCGCACTCACGCCTGCCCGTGCGCGACGCGGAAGGTGCCGACCGGTTCGAGGTCTTCGTCGTCAGCGCGGTCGCCTCGATCGCGCTGACCCGGATCTACCTCGAGCTCGCCAACTACCCCCAGGTCGGCGGGGGTGGACTGCACCTCGCCCACCTCTTGTGGGGTGGCCTGGGGATGCTCGCTGCCATCCTCGTGATGCTGCTGTTCCTCAGCCGTACGGCGGGGTACGTCGCGGCGGCCGTCGGCGGCATCGGGTTCGGCCTGTGGATCGACGAGGTCGGCAAGTTCGTCACCGGCGACAACAACTACTTCTACGAGCCGGTGGCGGCGATCATCTACGGCACCTTCGTGGTCATGTGCCTGGTCGTCAGGCTGCTCGTCCACCGCTACCCGCTCAGCCGGCGCGAGCTCGTGGTGAACGCGGTCGAGCTGCTCAAGGAGTCCGCCGCGCACGACATGGACGAGGCCGAGCGCGACCGGGCGCTCGACCTGCTGCGCCGGGCGGACCAGGACAACGACGTGGTCAGGCTGCTGACCGAGGCGCTGGAGCGGGTCCCGCCGCAGCCGCCGACGCGCTCACGCGTCGCCCGGGCCTACGGCCGCACCAGGAGGCTCCTGGTCGGCGTCCCGAGGGCCGAGCTGGTGGGACGCGCCTCGTCCCTGATCTTCGTCCTCTTCGTGGTCGGGTCCGCGGTCCCTCCCGCCTGGCTGGTCGCCACGGGGGGGTCGGCCCGCGACTTGGTCTACCTCGCGTTCGCGGTGACGGCCGTCGTACCGGCGCTGGTCGCGGTGGTGCTGTCGGCGCGGTCGCAGCGCCGCGAGGCGCTGCGCTGGTTCGAGGGCGCGCTGTTGCTCGACCTGCTCGTGGTCCAGTTCTTCCAGCTGCTCGAGGCGCAGTTCGTCGGGTACGTCGCGGTGCTGCTCAACGTGGCGCTCATCGGCTTGGCGCGTGCTCTCGCGGCGTCGCTGCCTGCGCCCGTCGCTCCGCTCGGGTCGGTCGCGGCGTCTCGCACCTGACGGTCCGCTGACCTCGTGTCGGTCGAGAGACGCGTGCCCGGCGGTCGATCAGCCCCGTGAGTGGTCGGTGGCGAAGACGGCGTCGCTGATGAGGCGCGCGGCGCCCACGACCCCCGCGTCGTCACCGAGCTCGCTGAGGACGATGGGGAGGTTGCCGGTGGCCAGCGGCAACGACTGCCGGTAGACGACGCTCCGGATCTCGGCCAGCAGCGGGTGGCCCAACCGGGCGAGCCCGCCACCGATGACGATGAGGCCGGGGTTGAAGAACGAGACGAGGTTGGCGAGGACCGACCCGAGGTGGCGGCCGCCCTCGCGGACGAGCTCGAGGGACGTGGCATCGCCCTGGGACAGCGCGGCGGACACCTCCTCGCCACCGAGCCGGCCGTGGTGCTCCAGCAGGAGCCCCAGTGCTGCCGACCGGCCGCTCCGCGCGGCCGCCGTGGCGTCCCGGGCGAGCGCCGCGCCGCCGAAGAAGGCCTCGAGGCAGCCGGTGTTCCCGCAGGCGCAGACCGGGCCGTCGTCGGTGACGCGGATGTGGCCGATGTCCCCGGCGCACCCGTCCACCCCCCGGTAGAGCTGGCGGTCGACGACGATCCCGCAGCCGATGCCGGTGCCGACCTTGACGAAGAGGAAGTCCTCCGCAGAGCGGGCGACGCCGGTGTGCTGCTCACCGAGGGCCATCACGTTCACGTCGTTGTCCAGGAGCGCAGG
>CADCUM010000102.1 GCA_902805885.1 uncultured Nocardioides sp.
CCGGCTCGGTGGGTACCGGCGACGCGACACAGCTGGCTAGCCGGTGAGGAGCAGCCCATGAGCGTCGGGACGAGGACGACCCCGGACAGGCCGCAGGACATCGCCCTGCCCCTGCAGGACGCCGCCGACCTGGACCCCCTGCTGGAGCGCATCGGGGAGGCGCGCGTGGTGTGCATCGGCGAGGCCTCCCACGGCACCCACGAGTACTACGCGTGGCGGGCGACGCTGACCCGGCGGCTGATCGAGGAGAAGGGCTTCGACCTCGTCGGTGTCGAGGGCGACTGGCCCGACTGCTACCGCATCAGCTGCTCCGTGACCGGCGGCTCCTCGGCTCCCGAGGACCCGAGGCAGGCGCTGGAGTCGTTCGAGCGCTGGCCGACGTGGATGTGGGCCAACGAGGAGGTGCTCGACTTCACCCGGTGGCTGCGCCGCCACAACATGGCGCGACCGGCCGACCAGCGGGTGGGCTTCTACGGCCTGGACGTCTACAGCCTGTGGGAGTCGCTCCGAGCGGTGCTCGACCACCTCCGGGAGCACCACCCCGGCGACCTCGACGCGGCCGTGGAGGCGTGCCGCTGCCTGGAGCCGTACGCCGAGGACCCGCAGGCGTACGCGCGCTCCACCCGTCTCGTGCCCACCGGCTGCGAGCGGGAGGTGATCGGCATGCTCAGCGACCTGCTGCAGCGCCACGCGAGCGACGGCGACGACGACCATCCCGACGCACGCTTCGCCGCGGAGCAGAACGCGCGGTCGGCCGTCGGTGCCGAGGCCTACTACCGGGCGATGGTGCAGGGCGGGCCGGAGTCGTGGAACGTTCGCGACACCCACATGGCCGACACGCTCGACCGGCTGGTCGAGCACTACGAGGACCGTCGCCCCGGTCGCCGCGCCAAGGCCGTGGTGTGGGAGCACAACACCCATGTCGGCGACGCCCGCTTCACCGACATGGCCGACGCCGGCATGGTCAACGTCGGTCAGCTGGTCCGCGAGCGCCATCCGGACGACACCGTGCTGATCGGCTTCGGCAGCCACCGCGGCACCGTGGTGGCGGCGCCGTCGTGGGGCAGCCGGGCGCGGCGGATGGACGTCCCGCCGGCGCGAGCGGGCAGCACGGAGGCGCTGCTCCACCTCGCCCTCGACGGCGATCCGGGCCTCTTCGTCTTCCCCGAGCAGCTCCCCGGATGGGCGGCTGACGAGCGCAGCCACCGCGCCATCGGCGTGGTCTACCGGCCGGAGGCCGAGCGCTGGGGCAACTACGTGCCGACCGTCCTCGGGCGGAGGTACGACGCCTTCCTGTGGTTCGACGAGACCCGCGCGCTCACCCCGCTGGCCGGGGAGTCGGCGGAGGAGGGCGACGAGCTGGAGTCCTGGCCGTTCGGGGAGTGACCCGCGCTCGGCGGCCCCGGCGCCACGTGCGCGACCCGTAACCCGGCCGCGCTCGTGCGCGTTGGACCAGGTACCACTCGGACCTGGAGGCTCGCATGACCCGAACCCGAACCCGCACCCGTGCAGCCCAGATCGCCGGTCTCGCGACCGCGTCCCTGGCACTCGCGCCCGTCCTGTCGGCGCCCAGCAGCGCGGCACCCGCTGCCGTGACTCCCGCAGCGACGTCCACCGTCGAGCAGCCGGCGCTGAAGAGGATCGACGGCCGCTACCTCGTCACCCTCGAGGGCACCGCCACGCCCGACGGCTTCGCCACGGAGGGGACGCGTACGGCGGTCCAGACCCTGGTGGCGTCTGCGGGCGGACGGATCGTCACCGACCTGTCGCAGCAGATCGGCGTCGTCGTCGTCGAGGGAGCCACGGCGAACCTCGCCGACCTGCTCGAGGCCTCCACGCTCGTGGACTCGGTGGGCAGCGACTTCGCCGTCAAGATGTTCGCCGACGCCCCGGAGCCCTCCGCCGACCCGCTCGAGGGACAGCAGTGGGACATGCAGCAGATCCGCACCGAGCAGGCCCACGCCAAGCAGGCGGGCGTCCCGGCGGTGGACGTCGGCGTCCTGGACAGCGGCATCGACGGGCGCCACCCCGACTTCATGAAGAACGGCGTCTCCAACGTGGACTGCTCGCGAGGGCGCGACTCCCTCGCCGCACTCCCGCCGGGAGTCGCGGTCGGCACGCCCGACGTGTGCTCCGACAACCAGTTCCACGGCACCCACGTGGCCGGCACCATCGGCGCCCGCGCCAACGGGCTCGGCATCGTCGGCGTCGCCCCCAACGTCACGCTCGTGCCGGTCAAGGTGTGCGACAGCTCGGGCTACTGCTACGCCAGCCCCGTCGTGGACGGCATCACCTACGCCGGTGACCAGCAGCTCGACGTCATCAACATGAGCTTCTTCGTCGACGACAACGAGTTCCAGGAGTCCACGGAGTTCAAGTGCGCCAGCGACCCGGTGCAGCGCACGTTCCGCCAGGCGGTCGAGCGCGCCATCTCCTACGCCCGCAGCCGGGGTGTCACGCCCGTCGCGGCCCTCGGCAACTCCGACCAGGACCTCGCGCACCCCGTCGGCGAGGACGGCCAGCCGATCAGCAACGAGTGCGAGGTCGTGCCGGCGGAGACGCAGGGCGTGGTCGGCACGGCGTCGCTGGGCCGCCGCAGCGAGAAGGCCGGTTACTCCAACTACGGCACCGGCATGACCGACGTGGCTGCCCCCGGTGGCAACGGCCAGACCGGCAACTGCAGCACGACGATCCTCTCCACCTTCCCCGGGGGCGGCTACATCTGCATCCAGGGCACCTCGATGGCCTCCCCGCACGCCGCGGGCGTGGCCGCCCTGATCGTCAGCCAGTTCGGACGCGTGGGTGCCGACGGCGACGTCAAGCTGCCGCCGCAGACGGTGGAGAACTACCTCCAGCAGACGGCCGTCGACATCGGCCTCCCCGGTTATGACGAGTGCTTCGGCAACGGCCGGATCGACGCCTTCCGCGCGGTCACCAAGACGACCGGCCTCGCGCGCGACGAGTCTGCGCCGCCCTGCCCGGAGTACGCCGAGTGACCTGAGCTCAGCCACATCACGAAGAGCCCCGGCCGTCTGGTCGGGGCTCTTCGTGGTGTGCGGCCTGCGATCAGGCGATCAGGGCCGTCACGGTGCGCGTCTCGTCGCTCCGGTCCACGACGAACTTCACGCCGTCGGCGTTGTCCAGGAACTCGCGGACGGCCGCCAGGTCGAGGCCGGTGCGCTCCGCGACGGCGGTGTCGGGGATCGAGGCGACCGCCTGGCCGAAGCCGGCAGGCGGCGCGAGCTCCCCGCTCGTGCCGGGCTGCGCCTCGTTCCAGAGCTCGCGGATCGTGTCGTACAGGTCGTCGGTCGTGGCTTCGAGGTCGCTCGTCATGGCCTCCTGTACCCACGTCGTCGGCGACCGAGGCCCCGCGCTCGACACCAGGTCCTGCCACGTGGGTGCCCGGTCGGTGGAGGGGTACCAGGTGGGCATGGTGACGAGGACGGCATGGCAGCGAACGGCATGGCAGGGGATGGTCGCGGGGCTGGCGGGCGCGGCCGTGATGACGGCGAGCGAGAAGCTCGAGCAGCGGCTCACCGGGCGTCCGGACTCCCACGTCCCGGGCCTGGTCCTGGCGCGGCTGACGGGCCTGTCGGAGGACGTCGGTGAGCAGTCCCGTCCCCTCAACCTGGCCATGCACTACGGGCAGGGCGCGGTGGCGGGCGTGATCCGGTCGCTCATGGCGCAGGTCGGCCTCCGCGGCCCTGTCGCGTCGGCGAAGTTCGCGGTGCTGAGGCTGACCAACGACCAGGTCCTGGAGAACGCCACGGGCGTGGGGGCCCCGCCGCAGACGTGGCCCCGGCAGGAGCTGGCGGTCGACCTGCTGCACAAGACGGTGTACGCCGTCGTGACCGGATGGGTCGCGGACGCGCTGGCGAAGCGCGACGGACCCGGCCCGGGGCAGCGGCACGCAGCGATGCGCGCCGGGCGACGGTCCGACGTCGGGCCGCTGCCGCGCGCGGAGAGCTGGAGCCGATGACGGAGACTCTCGACAACTGAGCGGCTCACGGACGTCGAGCCGCCGATTCGACATGTCTAGACCACCTGTGTTGTCGTGGTGGGGCTGATGGCAGCCCCTCGCGACGAGGGCGCCTCCCTTCGTGAGGTGGTGACCGCCGTCGCCTCGACGCCCGGTCCGACGGCGTCGCGTCCGAGCGCCACGAACGGCGCACCACACTCCGCGAGGTACCTCCGTGCGTGTCACTCCTCCCAGCACCGTCTCCCGAACCGCCCTCTCCGGCCGGCTCCGCGCCATCGCCACCACGACCGCCGCGGCCGCGCTGACCCTGACTCTCGCTCCCGGCGTCGCTGCCGCCCAGGAGACGGGCGCCGGGACGGTCGACGGCTCCTCCCGGGCCGCCGAGCAGGTCTCCGTCCGGGTCAAGGTCGCCACGCGGCCCGCCGTGCGCGTCGCCGTCGTACGACGTGCCTGGCCGAGCCGCGTCCTCGCGACCCAGGACGTCGCCGTCGACGGCAACGACCTCGTGGAGGTCCTCCGCGACGGGCGCGAGGTCGCCGGTCCCCGCAAGCGCGTCCGGCAGGGCGACACGGTCCGTCTGGTCGTCGTGGAGAAGCGGCGTACGACGCAGCGTGTGCGGGTGCCTGCCCGCGTCGTTGAGGTCCCCACCACGAAGCTCGCCCCGGGGCGCCGCAAGGTGGTCCGCGAGGGCAGGGCCGGCGTCCAGCGGGTCGTGGTCGTGCGCACGTTCCACAACGGCGAGCGGGCGACGTACCGCGTGGCGTCCCGCGGCTGGGTCCGCGAGCCGCGGGCGAAGCGCGTGCTGGTGGGGCGCCGGCCGCTGTCCGTCCCCGGTGCGGACGGCCTCAACTGGGGTGCCCTCGCCAACTGCGAGTCGAGCGGCAACCCCCGAGCCGTCAACCCGGCCGGCTACTACGGGCTCTACCAGTTCAACGTCGCCACGTGGCGCAGCGTCGGCGGGTCCGGGATGCCCCACCACGCGTCGGCGGGGGAGCAGACCTTCCGCGCCAAGCTGCTCTACAAGTCCCGCGGTCGCTCCCCGTGGCCGCACTGCGGCCGCCTGCTCTGAGCCGCCCCGCAACAGCAAGGAGCCCCGACCGCGCTGCGGTCGGGGCTCCTCACGTGTGGGACGTCAGGCGGCGCGGTAGGCCGTCCACATGGTGTTCATGCGGGAGGTCTGGCCGGCGGTGAACATCGTGTAGCAGGTGTCGTAGCTGTAGTCCATGTAGTTGTGGATCGGGTCGAGGCCCGGCAGGGAGCAGGTGTCCGCACCCTCGGGGCAGCCGTTGGTGGAGCTGCCCTGCGCCGGGGTGTCGCTGACCTCGTCGTTCGTGGTCGTGCAGCCGCCCTGGAAGGTGTGGTAGAGCCCGAGCCAGTGGCCGACCTCGTGGGTGCCGGTCTCGCCGTAGTTGTAGTTGGCGATGGATCCGCCCGGCAGTGACGCGTAGTTGACCCGGACGCCGTCGATGGCGCCGTTGCGGGCGTAGTCCCACGGGAAGGTCGCGATGCCGAGGTAGGAGAAGTCGACGAGCCAGACGTTGAGGGCGTTGGCGCCGCCCTGGCGGGTCTGCTTCCGGTAGGTGCTGCTCTGCCTGTCCTTGTGCCACGAGTCGTTGTAGAAGCGGTCCGTGCCGGCGAGGTAGAAGGTGAAGCCGGTGTTGCTGGCGGAGGTCGACTCGGTGCCGCCGAACGTCTTGTTGAGGACGTCGATCTGCTGCGCGATCTGGGTGTCGGAGACGTTGCCGGTGACGCGGTCCTTGGCCACCATCACGTGCACGTAGACCGGCACGCTCGGTGCGGCCGCGGCGGCGGTGGAGTTGGCCGCGGCCAGCTCCTTGGCCTTCGCGGTGATCTGCTTCTGCTCGGCGGCAGAGACCTCGCGGTGGTCCTGGCCGCGCTCGACGCCGCCGCCACGGGCGGAGGCGGACTCGCCCTCGTGGGACTCCTCGGACTCGATGCACTGGGAAGCGTCGGCGATCCGCGCTTGCGCGGGAGCGACGCCGACGACGCCGACGAGGGACAGGCTGATGGTGGCGAGCGCGGCGAACCGGGCGCCCCGAGAATTGCGCATGGGGGAGAGCCTCTCTGTCAAAGGGACGCTGAACGTAACCCCAAGATTTCGTCAGCGGGAGGCCTGGACGCGGGAAATCTTCGCGTCACGCGTACAGATGTACGCCAGAACTCACCCCTAGGTGGGGAGCCACCTGTGCGCTGGGTCACTGACCGGGGAGGCAGGGGTCTGGCCCGTCGGGGCGCGCGGTGCCAGTCTGGGACCCAGGGACTCGGACCGACAGGGCTGCCGGGCCGCATCGAGATCGGAGTGACCATGGGCATGATGGACAAGATCCGTGAGCTGATGGGCAAGAAGTCGGGCGGCGGGCTGCTCGGCGACCCGGGCTCCACCCAGCGTCCGGGACCGATCAGCGGTGGCCCCGGCGACGGTCCGGTCGGCGGCGGTGGCGCCGGGCCCGCGGCGCCGTCGAGCTGACGGGCGCCGCGGCCGGCACTGCTGTCGCGGAACGGACCGTCGCCGGGAGCCGGGTCACGCGCGGGTGACGGTGACCGTGTTCGAGCAGCTGCTGGCGTACTTGTTGAGCACGCTCTTCTCCGCCGAGTCGGCGGTGAGCCCCCAGCGGATCTTCACCGCGACCCACTCGGCGACGTAGCGGCACTTGTCGTAGGTCGGCAGCCAGGTCGAGGGGTCCTGGTCGCCCTTGGACTGGTTGACGTTGTCGGTGACCCCGACCAGGCTGCGGTAGTCGCCGAGGTCGTTCGCGAAGAGCTCGCGGCGCGTGGACGTCCAGGCGTTGGCGCCCGATCCCCAGGCCTCCGCCAGCGGCACCATGTGGTCGATGTCCACGTCGGCCGCCGAGGTCCACGACACGCGGTCGTAGTAGGAGAACCAGCGGCCGGTCGAGACCGTGCACCGGCTGGTGGTGGTGTACGTCAGGGCCGTGTCGGCCTCGGCCTCACTGATGAGCACCTCTGCTCGGGTGTTCTGGCAGTCGCCGTTGGCGTCGGTCCAGTGGCGGAACAGGGTGCGGTCGTAGCCGGTGTTCGTCTCCGCGGCGTCCGGGATGGCGCTGACGGCCTGGGCGAGCGACCCCGAGAACGTCGAGGCGTGGGCCGGGCTCGGGAGGACGACGAACAGGGCGCTGAGCAGCGCGCTCAGCAGGGCCGACACGGCGGCGCGGCGGGCAGGCGTACGGCGGGGAGCGGCCGTGGCGGCACGGCTCACGCTGGGTGTGGACAGGGTCGTGGAGGGCCGGAGGGGGAGGGGGAGCGCGGGGGAACCATGCATGGCGAGTCCTGGTGAACGGCGGGCCCGTCGCCCGCGTGCGTGAGGATTCAACTGCAACAGTTGTGATACAGGTCACAAACACGCCGGTAATCTCGCCACGTGACGCAGGACGTCCTCAGGCGGGCGGGGCGGCGGCCAGCACTTCTTGCACCACGGCATCCACATCGGCGTCCGTGGTGCGGTGGTTGGTGATGCAGGCGCGCAGCACGAACTGTCCCTGCACGGTGCCGTTGGACAGGTAGACCCGCCCGCGGCGGTTGACCTCCGCCAGGATCTCCGCGTTGTCGACGCCGATGCTGGTGGGGTCGCCTCCGGTCCAGCGGAAGCACACCGCCGACAGCGGGACGTCCGCCAGGCGCTCGAGGTGGGGCTCGGCGTCGACCAGGTCGGCGAGGCGCCGGGCCTGCGCGATGTTGCCGGCGATGGACTCCTTGAAGGCGTCCAGGCCGTGGTAGCGCAGGGAGAGCCAGAGCTTCAGCGCCCGCACCCGCCTCGACAGCTCGATGGTCTCCTCGAAGAACATCTGCCCCTCGATCGGGTCGTCGGTCAACGACGCGGCGTAGTCGTCGGTGAGCGAGAACGTACGGCGCGCCGCGTCGGCGTCGCGGTAGAGCAGCACGCTGCAGTCTATCGGCTGGTAGAGCCACTTGTGGGCGTCCAGCGACAGCGAGTCGACGTCGCCCAGCCCGCGGAACAGCTCCGGCTCGACCATGGCGGCGGGCACGCCGTACGCCCCGTCGACGTGGACCCAGAGGCCCTCGGCCCGGGCGATCTCGACGATCTCGGCGACCGGGTCGACCGACCCGGTGACGACGGTGCCACCGCTGGCGACCACCGCCATCGGCACCCTGCCCGCGTCTCGGTCCGCGGCGATCGCCTCGCGGAGCGCGGCCAGGTCGAGTCGCAGGTCGGCGTCGGTGGGCAGCAGCCGGAGGTTGTTGCGGCCGAGGCCGAGCATCCCGACGGCCTTGCCCATCGACATGTGCACCTCGCTGGAGGCGTAGACGACGCCGCCCGCGGCCCCGTCCTCGTTGGCGGGCACCTTCGCCTCGCGCGCCATCGCCAGGCCCATGAGGTTGGCCAGCGACCCGCCGCTGGTCAGCGTGCCGCCGAAGCCGTGACAGCCGAGCGCCTCGGCCAGCCATCCGACGACCGTCCGCTCGATCACCGTGGTCGCCGGCCCGGAGCGCCAGGCCGTGGCGTTCTGGTTGATCACCGAGGCGAAGAAGTCGCCCAGCGCGGCCACCGGCTCCCCGGAGCCCATCACGTAGCCGAAGAAGCGGCCGTTGCCCGTCCGGCTGTGCTGCGCCACGTCGGTCAGCGCGTCCAGGGCAGCCGGGCCCAGGCCGCGGTCCGGGACCGGACCCGAGAACAGCGCCATCGTCTCGGCCCCCGTCGTGGCGGGTGCGACGGGCGCCTCGTCCAGTCCCCGCAGGTGGCGTACGGCGTGCTCGCTCACGCGGGCGGCGAGCGCCTCGAAGTCGTCGGGCGAGAGGTCGAGCGGTGCCGGTGACATGCGCGCAGTCTGCCCGTGCTCCCCGACGCTCGCCAGCGTGGTCCCAGGGTCGGACCGGGGCTGATCCCGATGGCCCGGCGGTGCTGTCGGTAGCACGCTGGAGCCATGACCGACGTCCGCTCCTTCTTCGCCCGCCGGGGGCTCATCCGTGCGACCGACCGCCGCGTCCTGGGCGGTGTCTGCGCCGGCGTGGGCCGCCGCTTCGGGCTCACCCCGTGGGTCTCCCGACTCCTGTTCATGCTGCTGCTCCTGATCCCCGGCAGCCAGCTGATCGTCTATCCGCTGCTGTGGGTCCTGATGCCCGACGAGCGGGACGTGACCTACGCGTCGCGGGCCACGTCGCCCGCGGCGGGGTGAGCCCGGTGCCGGCCGCCCTCAGCCGCGGCACGCCAGACCACCGGCTCGAGGGGTCCGTCCGTGACGCCGCTTGCTGCGAGGCCGTCGCGCCGTGCGCCGACTGTCAGGCGAGGCTCGCCGAGGTCCGCGCCGCTCGCCGTGACGCGCTCATCCACGCCGTGGCGCGCGTGCGGCCGCGACGCGAACGGCGCTGACCGAGGGTCCACCTCGACCGTCGTTGCGACGGCGACTGCTGAGGCAGGATGTCCCACGCCGGACGGCGATCGGAGGACGCATGCACGCAGGCGCGACCCGCGTGGTCCTCGCCCTGACCTCCATGGTCCTCCTCCTCGGGTGCGACCAAGGGCTGGGCGGAGGCGTCACCGTGATCAACGAGAGTCCCGACGCCGTGACGATCCACGGCCAGCGCATCGGACCCGACGGGGGCAGGTGGCGCTACGAGGGGTCCGGCTGCGGCAAGGCGCCGTTGGTCTTCCTGGACACGGCGGGCACGGAGTACGCCCGCATCGACGCGGGATGGTGCGCAGGCGAGACCTGGGTCATCACAGCCGAGGGAGAGGTCTCGACCTCGGAGGACGGGTGACCCCTCCGTCCTGGGGCGGCCGGTCGAAGAACCCGCGAGCGACCGGAACCCGTCAGCAGCTGGACGGCAGGTCGTGGCTGCTCCTCGACCAGGCGGCGCGCTGCACCTCGAGATGGACGCCGACCTGGCGAGCGAGGAGGAGGGCCGCGACGGGGAGCGCAAGCCGTCCCTGGGGCTGGAGGGCTACGTGCGCTGAGCCGCGTGCGTGCTGGCGCAGGCCACCGATGCGACCGCCGTACGGCGTGCGTTGTCGGTGTCCGCCTGACCTGGTCGGCCGTGACGCGCTTCACCCCTTCTGTCCACCCCGGGGGAGCGCGCATGATGAGCCGATGACGACCTATTCGGGCACCGACGAGTTCGAGGGCGCGAGATTCATCAGGGCGAGCTTCAAGGGCGCCACCGTCCGGTTCTCCGACGTCAGCGGCATGACGATGCGCGGCGTCGACGTCGACGGGCTGGACATCGACAGTCACGACCTGTTCTTCGGCAGCCTCCTCGTCAACGGCGTGGACGTGGTGCCGTTCGTGGACGCCGAGCTGAACCGGCAGTTCCCGGGCCGCGAGCTGCAGAAGGCACAGACCCCCGAGGGCCTGCGTGAGGGCTGGGTCGCCGTGCAGGCCGCGTGGCAGGAGACGGTGGCCGGCACGCCGCCGGACCTGGTGGACGCCCAGGTCGAGGACGAGTGGTCCCTGGCCCAGACCCTGCGCCACCTCGTCCTGGCGACCGATGCCTGGCTCGGCGGCGCGATCCTGGGGGTGGAGCAGCCGTTCCACGAGATCGGCCAGGTGTTCACCGGTGCCGCGGAGATGGGCTTCGACATGTCGATCTTCCGCGCCGACCCCCCGACGTACGACGAGGTCCTCGCCGTGCGGGCGCAGCGACAGCTGCTCCTGACCGACTTCCTCGAGACGGTCACGCCGGAGCAGCTCGCCGAGGAACGGAAGGACCCGTGGGGCGGCGACTGGCGCCCCACCGTCGGCGACTGCGTGCGCGTGATCCTCGAGGAGGAGTGGGCCCACCTGCGCTACATCCGCCGGGACCTGGCCCGGATCTCAGCCGGCTGACAGGGTGCACCTCGTGCCGACCGGAACCGGAGGAGTCATGGAGCCACGACCACCCTCAGACGCCGAGGTCGTGCGCCGGCTGGCCGCCGAGCACCTCCCGGAGTCGGATCTCGAGCAGTGGCTCGCCCTGCTGCGACCCGCGGTCCAGCTCGTACCGCTGTCCGACGACGGCGTGCCCGTCGCCCGCTTCGGAGGGCCTCCGTCCCTGCCGGAAGGTGCCGACTGGCCGGAGTGGCCCGGCCACGGGCCGTTGTCCTACATCGGCGAGCTGAGGTGCGACCGGCTCGCCGCGTTCCCGCTCGACGTCCGCGTCCCGTCCGACGGCCGGCTGCTGTTCTTCTACTTCGACGGGTCCTACGACGACGGGGCCGCCACCGTCGGGACCTGGGACGCCTCCACGCTCCAGGGCGCGAGGGTCGTCCACGTCACCGACGGCACACCGTCCGCCCCTCGCCCAGCACCCGAGGGGATCGCGGTGTATCCGGAGCGGGAGTACGGGGGTCGCGCCATCGTGACCCACCCGGGGCTGGAGCACCCTGATCTCGAGGCCGCCTTCCGGCCGCCCGGGCAGGACGAGGACTGGTTCGACGACCACCCCGTCAACGCGGACGACTTCACCGAGGCACTCCACGAACGGCACACCGCGCCGCTCCACCAGGTCGGCGGGTACGCCGATCCCGTGCAGGGGCCCGTCGAGCACGAGGTCGCGCTCGCGGCGCTGGACAACGAGGTGCCGCACGGCGACCCGCGGCTGGACGAGGAGGCCCGGCGCTGGGAGCTCCTGCTCCAGGTCGACACCGATGACGACCTCGGCATGGAGTGGGGAGACGCGGGCGTCCTCTACTGGATGACCCGGGCCGACGACCACGGTGACGACGTGCCCCTGGGCGACGTCTCGTTCACCTGGCAGTGCGGCTGACCGCCTCACCGACGCCTGTCGAGTCCTCCACGGCCACCTCCACCGACGTGTTTCGCGCGACATCCGCCGGGACGGTCCAGCTGCCCGAGCCGCGCCGGGTCGTTGGCCTCAACCAGGCCGCGAGTCCCTTCGGGTCGGCGCGACGGGTCCGTGGGAACGTGTCCCCATGAAGCGAGCTCTCACCGTCATGGCGGCAGGCACCACGGCAGCGCTGGTCCTCGGGGTGGCGCCGGCCCATGCTGAGGGCGTCACCTTCGACGACCCGCAGGGCGACGCCAGCGGGCGCGGCGGTGACATCGTCCGCACCACCGTCCGGAACCTCGACCGCGCGGTCGTGGTGAAGGTGCAGCTGGCCGGGGCGGTGCGCAGTGACGTGATCGTGAGCGTCGACCCCCGGGGCGCGAGCGGCGTCCGGTTGATCAGCGACTACCGGGGCGACCGTCCCACGCGCAGCTTCGTGCTTCCCGGCGCCTTCTCCGACCGGCGCCCGGGCCGCAGCGACGCGGACTGCGGGGGGCTCCGGGTCCGCTGGAACGACGACCGGGACACCGTCGTGATGCGACTGCCCTCTCGTTGCCTGCAGGGCGGGGACTACGGCGCGATCCGCCTCGCCGTCCTCACCGAGAACGGCACCGGCGACGCCGACTCGGCGCCGGCGCCGGAGCGCGGTGACATCGGCTCGTCGGCCTGGGTGTCGCGCGGCTGAGCCTCGCACCTCTGCGCGGTGTAGTGCCGACACGGACGGGTACTCGTGGGGATGGACGCTCAGCCGACCTCGTACCTCGACACCTCGACGTGGGACCCGCGCGACGTCGTCTCGGGTGGCTCCCGGATGGTGCCGATCAGGACCCCGGCGGGCGAGCTCCGGGTGTGGACCAAGCGGGTGGGCACCAACCCCGACCTCAAGGTGCTGCTGCTCCACGGCGGACCCGGCGCGAGCGGGGAGCAGTACGAGTCCGTGGACGCGTGGTTCCCCGGCGCCGGGATCGAGTACTACTACTACGACCAGCTGGGCTCCTTCCGCAGCGACCAGCCCGACGACCCGCAGCTGTGGGAGCTCGACCGGTTCGTCGACGAGGTGGAGCAGGTCCGGCGGGCACTCGGCCTGGACAGCGGCAACTTCGTGCTCATGGGTCAGTCGTGGGGTGGGATGCTGGCGATGGAGTACGCCGTCCACCACCAGGACACGCTCAAGGGCCTGGTCATCTCCAACATGATGTCGAGCTCCCGGCTCTACAACCAGTACGCCACCGACGTGCTGATGCCGGCGATGGACCAGGACGTGCTCGCCGAGATCAAGCGGCTCGAGGCCGACGGCGCCACCGACGACCCCCGCTACGAGCAGCTGCTGATGGAGCACCACTACGCCCTGCACGTCTGCCGGCTGCCGGTCGAGGAGTGGCCCGACCCGGTCAACCGCTGCTTCGCGCACATCAACCCGGCGATCTACGTGCCGATGCAGGGGCCCAGCGAGCTCGGGATGAGCGGCACCCTGGAGACCTGGGACCGCTCCGGCGACCTGGCCGGCATCGACGTGCCGACGCTGGTCATCGGCGCCGCCCACGACACGATGGATCCCGAGCACATGCGGTGGATGGCGGAGCAGCTGCCGCAGGGCAGCTACCTGCACTGCCCGGACGGCAGCCACCTCGCGCAGTTCGACGACCCGCAGCACTACTTCCCGGGGTTGATCGACTTCCTGCAGTCGCTCTGAGGCGCGCACGTCCTCGGCGGTGCGGACCTCGAGCCGCTGCGCGGTCCTCGTCCTGCCGTCCTTCTCGAGCACGTGGGTGCTGCCGTGGCGGTGGGCGCCGTCCCAGGAGCCGGCCGGGAAGCGCGCGACCTCCTCGTCACCGGCGTCCAGCGTGAGGACGTTGTGCTCGTCGCGGTAGTGCGTCGCCTCGACGAAGGTGTGGTCGACGCGCACAGACCAAGGAGACAGCGGTGAGCAGCACCACCGCCGGCATCGCGCCGGTCAGCATCACCCCTGCCGGCACCATCCAGGCGGGGTCCACCAAGACTCGGTCGTCGCGGCAAGCGACCCGACGCGCAGCAGAGTGAGGCGCTTCAGGTCAGCGACGCTTGAGGCGGCTGAGCACCCGCGACGCCTCGGCCTTGGCGGCGTCGACGCCCGGCCGCTCGCCGGGGGCCCTCGGGTTGAGGTGCAGCTTGCGCAGCCGCGCGTTGACCGAGCTCGCCCGGGCGGTGCGCTCGGTGACGGGCGTGCGCCACGTGATCGACAGCGAGATCGACGGCTCCGCCCCGTTGCGCACGAGGTGCGGGGCGTGCGGCGGTACGTAGACACCGTCGCCGGGCGCGAGGTTGAAGGTCTGCGGAGCGATCGGCTTCCAGTCGATGTTGCGGTGCCCGCCCCTCGACTGCTGCTCGATCTCCAGCTGACGGGTCCGGGCGTCGGGGTACTCCCCGACGACCATCTGCTTCAAGCCGCGGACCTGCAGCAGGAAGTTGTGCTCGGGGTCGGTGTGCGACGGGGTCGTCGCGTGCGGGGCGGAAAGGAAGATGAACCCCTCCCGCTGCCTCATGCCGCCCTCGCCGTCGGCGACGATCGGCTCGACCTCGTCGAGCAGCTCGTCGAGCAGCTGCTTGTACTCCGCGTCGAGCTCGATGTTCTTGATGACCATCCAGAGGCCGTTGGAGGCGATGGTGCGGACGATCTCTCCCGGTGAGAGGTTGGAGGCTCGCGCTTCGGAGGCCGCGGCGACCTCGGAGATCGCGCCCTGGTTCTGCTCGATCCGGGCGGCCGGGTGACGGGAGGCGAGGGCAGCGAGGCGCTCCAGCTCCATGCGCTCGTCGTCGAGCAGGCTGTGCCGCACTGCCATCGGGCTGGTGGCGAAGTGGGTGGCGAACGCGGCTGGCTCGATGCCTAGTCGCCGGGCCCCTGAGGTGGTCATCGGAGCTGTCCCCTTCGTCGTTGGTGCAGGCGGCCGGCGGTGCGAAGCGCCAGCCCCGAGACGGAGCCGACGACCCCCGGTGCGGTCAGGGCGAGCGACGTGAGTCGGCGGCGCTCCGACCAGAGGTGGTTGATCATGAAGTTGTCGGGGTCGGCGCACGAGTCCATCCAGTCGCTGCCTCCCCGGTGGAACTGGTCCAGATTATCCACCGCCAGGAGCACGCCGGGAGAAAATCGGCCGTAGGTTTCGTCAAAGGCGATCTTGAAAGTGAACACGCCCGGTCCGGCGACCAGGTTGCACTGCACGGCCACGAGCCGGTCACCCGCCCACAGCTCGAGCATCTCCAGCCTCCCGCGTTCGCGGAAGCGGGCGCAGATGTCGCCGAACATCTCTGCCTCGGCGGGCACCGAGGCGAACGCCGTACCCTCCTTGCCCTTCCACCCACCCTCCTCGACCCCCATGAACCGCCGAGATGCATCCGAGTCGGCGGCGACCTCCCGCACCATCACCTCCGCGACGACCTCGTCCGCGAGCCGGCGGCGCAACCGGCCGAGCTCCTTGCGCCGCCGGTGGTTGTGGTGGGTCAGGTAGCGCCCGTCCTCGCGTCGGCTCAAGAAGGCGCGATCCCGACGCACGTCGAGCGCGACCCGCCAGCCGAGGTCGTCCGCCGCCCGCCGCAGGCCCGTGTCGACGGGCCCGCCCTCGGTGAGCTGCTCCAGCACGAGGGTGCGCCGCCCGGCGGCGCCCGGCAGCCCGGTGAGCAGGGCTCTGGCGACCTCCTGGGGGTCGTGTTGCGCTCGCAGCAGGGGGGTGCCGAGGAAGCAGTACTTGTGCCGCCACCCCGCCACGGCCGGCAGCGCTCCCCGCCACCGACCGACCACGGCGGGGAACGCCAGCGCCAGCTCCCCTCTGCTGCTGACCGTCACCAGGTGGGCGACGCGCTTCCCGTCCAAGGCTGCCGCCGCCGGAAGCACGAAGTCCGGCTCGAAGAAGGGGTTGGGCTCGACGGCGTCGTCGGCCAGACGCTGCCACCGGTCGATCATGGTGGAGTCCAGCCCCGCGACGGTGCGTATCTCCACCAGCATCCCCCCAGTGTCGCGGATGGGGGGCCGGATCCGGCAGCGTGGCCGGGCGAGATGGCTGGATCGCGGTTCGACCTCGTGCCGTCACTACGGCCTCGCTCCGGGTCGCGGGCGTCCTCGCCGGTCCGGACCTCGAGCCGCTGCGCGGTCCTCGTCGCGGTGGTGCGTCGCCTCGAGGAAGGTGGGGTCGACGTGTGGGCGTGGCGCATGAGGACGGTGATCACCTCCGTGATGACGCGGCGACACGCTCTGCCCGTGACGGACACTGTCGTGCTGTACGGCGGCACCGCGCTGCTGCCCGTCCGGCGGTGGTGTCGCGCGCGCTGCTCGGCCGCTCAGACGTGAGCGCCGCAGCGGCGCGCGGCGAGCAGAGCCAGGGAGCGCGCCACGCGGATGGTCTCGGCGATGTCGACGCGCTCGCCGGGACCGTGCGCGAGGCGGACGTCCCCCGGCCCGTAGTGCAGCGTCGGGATGCCGCCCAGGTCGGCGTAGAGGCGCAGGTCGCTGCCGTACGGCGCCGCGCTGAGGGCGACGTCGCGCTGCTGGGTGGCGTGGATGGAGGCGGCCACCTCGTGCACCAGCGGGTGGTCGGCCGCGATGCGACCGCTGCCGAACTGCCCGCCGTGCCAGACGACCTCGACCGGGTGGTCGCGCAGCCAGGGATCGGCCGCGCCGGCGTCCGCGACGGCTCGCTCGAGAGCAGCCCGGGCGAGAGCCGGTGGCTCGTCCAGCAGCACGCCGAGGCGCCCGGAGGCGACGAGCAGGTCCGGCACGCTGCTGGCCCAGTCGCCTGCGCGGACGGTGCCGATGGAGACGGGGTAGGGCAGCGGGTTGGCGCGGAAGAGCGGGTCGGGGTGGGCGTTGCGCTCGCGTTCCAGCTCGAGGAGTGCGGCGTGGATCGGCAGGAACGCGTCGAGCGCGCTGTGGCCGGCGAGCCGCGAGCTCCCGTGGGTGGCGCGCCCGTGGACGCGCAGCTCGAAGGTGAGGGCACCGGCGTTCGCGACGACGAGGTCGCCGCTCGTGGGCTCGGTGATGACGGCCGCGGCACCGCGGTGCCCGCGGAGCATGGTCGCGAACGCCCCGAGCCCCCCGTCCTCCTCGCTCACCACCGCATGGACCGCGAACGGCCGCTCCAGCGCGACCCCGGAGGTGGCCAGGGCGCGAGCGACGGCGAGGTTCACGGCCACGCCGGCCTTCATGTCGCACGCGCCGCGGCCGTGGACCGCGTCGCCGGTGATCGCCCCGCTCCAGGGGTCGCGGTCGGGCCAGTTGTCGAGGTCGCCGGTCGGTACGACGTCGACGTGCCCCTGCAGCACGAGCTCGGGGACTCCTGCCGGACCGAGGACGCCGACGGTGCCGTGCCCCTCGACCCGGGGCGCCTCCGTGCCGGGGTGGTCGGGATGACGGGCGAGCTCGTCCAGGTCGATCTTCCAGGTGTCGACGTCGAACCCGACGCGCGAGAGCTGGCGGGCATGCCAGTGCAC
Source organism: uncultured Nocardioides sp. (assembly GCA_902805885.1). Lineage (GTDB taxonomy): Bacteria > Actinomycetota > Actinomycetes > Propionibacteriales > Nocardioidaceae > Nocardioides. The sequence goes on from CADCUM010000102.1 coordinate 17,198, forward strand.
GAGCTCGGACTCGGCGTCGCTGCCCGTGACGCTGGGGACCCGGATCAGGGCCACGAGGTCGGCGACGAGGGCCTGCTCGTCGATGGCGTCGAGGACTCGTTCCTCGGGACGACTCAGGCGGGACGTCGTCGTGGTGGCGTGACTCATGGCGCTGAACGTAGTGACGTCATCACCCCTACGGAATAGCAGGAAATCGGACGGGACGGCATACTCCCTATGGTGATCCAGCCGCAGCAGCTGCGCGTCCTCGTCGCCGTCCGGGACAGCGGTTCCCTGACCCGGGCCGCGCAGAGCCTCGGCTACGGGGTGCCGACGATCGCGCACCACCTCGCCTCGTTGGAACGCCACCTCCGGGCCCAGCTCGTGGAGCGGGACCGCCGCGGCGCGCGGCTCACCCCGCTCGGCGCGGTGCTCGTCTCCGAGGCCGAGGACATCCTGTCGCGCCTCGAGCAGGCGGAACGGCTGGTGACCACGCAGCGCGACCTCGGACTGGCGACCATCCGGGTCGGCACCTTCGCCTCCATCGGGTCGCAGCTGCTGCCGCGTGCCATCCGTCGGCTACGAGGCGCGAGGCGCGTCCAGGTCGAGGTGGTCGAGGCCGAGCCCACGGACGTGGTCGGGCAGCTGCTCGCCGGGGACCTCCACGCGGGCCTGATCTACGACTCCGTGGAGGAGCCCGCCTTCGCCTCGCCCGACCTGACGCTGACCCTGCTGCTCGAGGAGGACTACCGCGTGCTGGTGGCGGCGGAGAGCGAGTACGCCGGCCACGCGGAGATCGACCTCGCCGACCTCGCCGACGCCGACTGGATCTGCAGCCGCGACGAGAACGCGGCGTCCGACCGGGTGCTCCGTCGGGCCTGCCACCTCGCCGGCTTCGACCCGCACATCCTGATGCGGACCGACGACCTCAACATGATCCACGGCCTGGTCGCGGAGGGGCTCGGCTGCACCCTCGCGACCCAGGCCTCGGTGGACACCCGGTTCCCCGTCGTCACGCGGCCCACCGTGCGCGGTCTGGGCCTGCGCAGGACGTCCTTCGTGCACCGCAACGAGGCCGTGCCGAGGGCAGTGACGGAGCTGCACCAGATCCTGGTCGGCCTGCTGCCGGGAGCGCCGGCCTGAGGTCCCGGCCGGCGGGCGTCAGCCCCGGGGCAGGAGCCGCGGGTGCACGCGGAGCGGCTCGTCGAGCCGGATCTCGAGGTACTCGTTGACGTCCGGCACGCCGACCCCTCGACCGCCGGTGGCCGGGAAGTTGTTGTCGTTCATGACGGCGATGGTCCGGTCGTCGATGATCTCGACGTCCTCGATCGTGACGTAGGGGAAGGTGAAGGTCTCCCCGAAGCCCCCGAGCCGGTCGGGGTTGCGCACGTCCATCAGGTCGACCAGCAGCGTCTTCTCGACGTACCCGTCGCGGTCGCGGTCCGACAGGTCCACCAGGTAGATCCGCTTGAACGCTGCCGCGGATCCCTGCAGGTTGTCGCGCTCGATCACCAGGGCCTGCCGGTCGTTGACCATGATGAAGTCGCCGAGGGCGTGCGCCGCGGACTCCATCCGGTAGCGGAGGAACCCGTCGGCGAACGCGCCCTTCCGGACGGTGTGGATCCGCAGGTCGGCGCCGAGGCCGGCCGCCCGGCCCTCCTCGGTGGCGCCCTCGAGCATGGGGTGCAGCACCTTGCCGTTGGGAGTGATGGCCATGCCCTCGTAGCCCTTGCTGCTGCCGAGGTTCGGCCTCGCCCCGCCCAGCGTCGGGTTGGACGGCGACATGACGCCCGGGGTGGCGATCGGCGGCTCGAGCAGCTCTCCGTGGGCGTTGGTGTGCAGGAGGTAGGGCCCGAGCTCCTCGCCGAACCAGAACGTCCCGTCCGAGGCGATCTGCATCGACTCGGGGTCGAAGTCCCAGCCGG
>CADCUM010000103.1 GCA_902805885.1 uncultured Nocardioides sp.
AGCGCTGGGAGCAGGAGCACTTCTTGGAGATCGTGGTCGCGCAGATCGAGCCATATGGGGCAGTGCGAGCCTGCTCGGAGCGGTTGTCCATCTGGCCCTTCCGGTACGAAGATCTCGTTGCGGAGTTGGAGCGCGTAGGTCTCACCGTCGAGACCACCACCTTCGATCCAGCCAGCGACGGGTACGTGGTGGTCGCCGCGCGAGCCCGTGCAATCGAGGTATGACTGGGCGCTGTCGGCAGAGGCGGCTTGCGGAAGATCCTGCAAGAAGGGCTCGCCTCCTGAGCGGGCGCCATAAGCGGGATCGCGCAATCGCTGTGCGGACGAATCAGCCGACGGCCTCGCTGCGGCAGCCACTGCGCTCGCGTACTGATCGCGGTCGAACGAGAACGGACCGAAGCCGGTGTAGTCCCAGGCAGGCCGGTGATCCTGCCCAAAGTCCGACCAGATGACCTCATCGGCGGTGAGGGTGATGCGGGCGGTCAACGGCCAGCAGCCGACGTCGCCACAGTTGCAGCCGAGCGGCGGAGCGGCGGAGCGGCCGAGCAGCCGAGCAGCCGAGCAGCCGAGCAGCCGAGCAGCCGAGCAGCCGAGCAGCCGAGCGTGCTGGGGCTTTGGCCACTGGCGGTTCTCACGCGCCTCGTATTCCAGCCTCAAGTCGCCGAGGTTGACGTGTGCCGGGATGATCCCGGAATACCCTCCGGAGTGCTCGTAAGCCTCGCTGCGCTTCGAAGTCGGCCACCATGTCGATGAGGGGCTCGTCATCAAGCAAGGGGATGAGCGCGCTCGCATCGTCGCCAACCCGCAGCTGTCCAAACTCGAGTGTGCGCGTCACCGAGCGATCGGACACAGGTAGGCGCACCTGCTGCTCCTCGGCAGATCCGCACGTCCCGCAAGCCGAACCCCCACAGGAACGACGCAGGTCAGCGGGACCCCGCCTCGGCGGTGTCCGTACAGCCCGTCCGGTGATGCCTCCGGGGAAGGGCCCCTGTACGGACGGGCCGCGGTGTGCGCGCGGCGGGCCTCGCTGATGGTCCCGGCGAGCCACTGATCGACCGGCTCTCGCCCAACTCGTCCCGCCGGCGCGTGGTCCACCATCTGCGACTCGACACGAGACGGCGCAATGCGGACGGCGCCCGACGAGACCGGGCGGTAGATCCCGCAGCTAGGGTGACGCCCGTGCTCCGAGATCCCGGCTCGCGGACGAGCGGCAGGCGTCTCGGCGCATTGCCCCAGGCGGACCCGCTGGTCGTCGTGGCCGGCGCCGTCTCGGTGCTCGTCTACACGCTCCACGGCTTCCACGGGGCGCTCACCCGCGACCTGGGGGTCTACAGCTACGCCGGCCAACAGGTCGCGGACGGCGTGCCGCCGTACCTCGGCATCCTCAACCGCGCCGGTCCGCTCGCCCACGTGCTTCCCGGCGCCGGCGCGCTCGTCGCCCGCCTCGGCGGGCTGGACGAGGTCGTCACGATGCGGGTCCTCTTCATGCTCTTCGCGACCGCGTCCGTGTGCGCCACCTACCTGCTGGGCCGGGACCTGTTCCGGTCCAGGGGGGCGGGCCTCGTCGCGGCGAGCGTGCTGCTGGCCTTCCACGGGTTCATCCAGTACGCCTCCAACGGGCCGCGGGAGAAGACGCCGATGACGCTGTTCGTCATCTGCGCGCTCTGGGCCATGACGAACCGGCGGTGGTTCACCGCGGGCGTGTGCGTCAGCCTCGCCACGCTGTGCCTGCAGACCGCCTTCTTCAGCACCTTCGCGGCCGTGGTCGTCGGCGCCCTCCTGCTGGCGCAGGGCGGTCGCCTGCGCGCGCTCATCCGCATCGCCCTCGGCGGCCTCGTACCCGTGGCCGTGCTCGCCGTGTGGTTCGCCGTGGCCGGCTCGTTGCGCGCGTCGATCGAGGCCTTCTACCTGATCAACCGGCGCTACACCGTTCCTGACCCGGTGACCGAGAGGCTCGACGAGGTGTGGCTCGACCTCACCGAGGCGTACGGCGTGACGGTGTGGCTGCTCGTCGGCGGACTGGTCGCCCTGGTGCTCCGCTCGTGCGCCGCGGTGTCGCGGCGGGCCCGCGACGCCGAACCGCTGCTCCTGGCGCTGCCCGCCCTGACGGTGGGCCTGGCGGCAGGACTGGCCTGGACGCTGAAGGACTACGACGCCTGGCCCGACCTGTTCCCCGTGCTGCCGCTGGCGGCCGTCGGCATCGGCGCCGTGACCGCGCTCGTCGAACGTCGGCTCCCGCGGCCGGCGGCGGGCGCGCTCGCCGGCGCGGCCGCCGTCGCGGCCGTCGCGCTGGCGCTGGCGTACTCGCTGACGACCCGTGACGACACCCTCCGCGAGCAACGGGAGGCGGTCGACGCCGTGCTCGCCGTGCTGCCGCCGGACGCGCCGATCGTCTCGATCGAGGCACCCCAGCCGCTGGTCCTCACGAGCCGCTCCAACCCGACCCGCCACCAGATGTTCCGCGGGGGGCTGCAGGACCACCTCGAGGACGCGTGGCCGGGCGGGGTCGAAGGCTTCCAGCGCGACCTGGTGGTCGAGGGCGCCGACCTCGTCGCGGTCGGCGAGGCCGTCGGGCCGCGCTGGCGCGAGTCGATCGAGCCGGACTACGTCTACGTCGGCAGCGCGCCCGGCTGGGGCTGGTACGCCCGCGCCTCGCTGGGCGAGCCCACGCTCCAGGAGCTGCGCACGGCGACGGGGTTCGACGACAGCGACCCGCTGGCCGAACCGCTGGACCCGCAGTCGTGACCCCGGAGCGGCGCTCCTCGGCAGCGCTCGCGTACGGGTCGGTCGTCAGCGGACTGCTCGCCTACGTGCTGTTCGCGCTGATCACCCGCGGGCTGGGCGCGACCGACGCCGCCCCGGTCTCGGTGCTGTGGACCCAGTGGGCCTTCGCCGGCGCTGCCTTCACCTTCCCCCTGCAGCACTGGATCACCCGCAGCGTGGTCGCCGGTCAGGGGGGCGACGTACGACGTGCCGTCCGCCCCGTCGCTGTCCTCGTGGTCACCGTGGCGCTCCTCCTCGGCCTGCTCGCCTGGCTGCTCCGCGACCGTCTCTTCCACCGCGACGACGCGTGGTTCCCGGTGCTGGTGGTGCTGCTCACCCTGGGGTCGGCAGCCGTCGGAGTCGCCCGGGGCGGGCTCGCCGGACAGGGACGGTTCGCAGCCGTCGCGTGGAGCCTCGTGGCGGAGAACGGGCTGCGCTGCGTGCTCGTCGGGGCGCTCCTGCTCGCGGACGTGCGCGACCCGGTGGCCCACGGGGTCTGCCTGGTCGCCGGGTCGCTCGTGGGGTGCTGGCCCCCGGCGTGGCGGATCACCGCCTCTGCCGCGGGCGGGTCCCGGCCCCTCGCGTTCCTCGGCGGTGCTGCCACCGCGCAGCTCGTGAGCCAGACCGTGCTCACCGGCGGCCCGGTCCTGCTCGCGCTGCTCGGGGGGTCGCCCCGGGAGGTGACGGCGATGTTCGCCGCGCTGGCGCTCTTCCGGGCGCCGTACACGGTCGTGCTGGGGGCGGCCCCGCAGGTCACCCACCGGGTGAGCGGTCATGCCACGTCCGGTGGCCACGCCACGCTCCGGTTGCTCGCCCGCCGCCTGGCCGTGCTCACGGTCGGGGGACTGGCGGTGGCGGGTGTGGCCGGTGCCCTGCTCGGCCCGGCGCTGCTGCGCCTGGTCTTCGGCGCTACGGTCGAGGTCTCTCGGGTCCAGGCCGGTGTGCTCGCAGCCGGATGCGCCCTGGCCATCACCAACCTGGTGCTGCTGCTCGCGGTGCTGGCCCTCGGACGCGCGGCGTCGGCGGCGCGCGCCTGGGTCGTGGCGCTGGTGGTCGGAGCCGGTGCCGCCGGCGCACTGGGTGGGCTGTCGGCGCTCGGCACGACGGCCGGCGCCTTCCTGGTCGCCGAGGCGGCGGCGACCGCTGCGCTGACGGTCGTCGCCCTGCGATCGCTGGGGGCCTCCGAGCTCAGCCGGGCTTGACCGCGGCCACGAGCACCGACGACCCGAACGGCAGGTCGCGGCGGCGCAGCACGCGCGCGTCGGCCGCGCACAGGCCCATCAGCACCCGGTCGGCACGGGCGGAGACCTGCGGCAGGCGCGTGTCGCCTGCCTGTGGCGGGGCGAGGCGGCGCCGTACCCGCTCCGCGACGAAGATCGGGAAGACCGCCCCGAAGGCGTACGTCGCCCGCTGCACCTGCATGCCCGCGCTCTCGACCAGCCGGACGAGCTCGGGACGGGTGTAGCGCCGGTGGTGGCCCGCCTGCACGTCGTGGTCCGACCACGCCCACTGGTAGGCGGGGACCGAGAGCAGCATCCGCCCCGTCGGTGCGAGCACCCGCGCGAGCTCGGCCACGGCGAGCGCGTCGTCGGCGCAGTGCTCCACGACGTCGAACGCCGAGACCACGTCGAACGTCTCGTCGGCGAAGGGCAGCCGGGTCGCCGATCCGCACACGCCCTCGCCCGGCACCAGACCTTCCGGGATCAGGTCGAGGTTGACGTGCTGCTGGCCGCCGCGCATCCACGACCCGCTGGGCGCGTCCGCGCTGCCCACGTCCAGGGTCCGGGCCGGTGTCCCGAGGTGGGGGCCCAGCACGACCTGCAGGAGCTCCGTCCGGGCGCGGTGCCACCAGTAGCCCTGCTGGCGCAGCGAGGAGGACCCCGGCTGCACGGGCTCCGAGACGGTCACCTGCTGCGCGCGGCCGCAGCCGTGGCGTCGAGGAACGCCGCGGCGGCGCGGTCGAGCTCGGCCTCGGTGAGGTTGTTGTGGAACGGCAGCCGGAGCAGCCGCTCGCTGACCTGCACCGAGACCGGGCAGTCGGTCTCCCGCACGGCGAACCTCCGCCCCGCGTCGGAGGCGTGCAGCGGCAGGTAGTGGAAAGCGGCCTGAACGCCCTTCTTGCGCATCGACTCGAGCACGTCGTTGCGCCGGTCGCGGTCGGGCAGCAGCACGTAGAACATGTGGTGGGCCGACCCGCTGTCCTCGGGCACCTGCATCACCTCGAAGCCCAGCTCGTCGGCGTACGGCGTGAGCGCGGCGTCGTAGTGGTCGTGGACCCGGCGGCGCTTGGCCTGGATGACGTGGCGCTGCTCGAGCTGGGCGAGGAGGTAGGCGGCCAGCACGTCCGCCATCCCGAAGGAGGAGCCGGTGTCCTTCCAGGTGTACTTGTCGACCTGGCCCAGCATGAACGCCCGGCGGTTGGTGCCCTTGTCGTAGAGCACGCGCGCACGGTCGACGTCGTCGGCGTCGTTGAGCAGCAGCGCGCCGCCCTCGCCGCAGACGAAGTTCTTGGTCTCGTGGAAGCTGAGCGCGGCGTAGCGGCCGAAGCCGCCGAGCGGCTGGTCGCGCCAGGTCCCGAAGAGGCCGTGCGCGTTGTCCTCGATCAGCCGGACCCGGGGCCAGGGGGCGAGCACCCGGCGGATGCCCTCGATGTCGCACGCGACGCCGGCGTAGTGGACCACCACGACCGCGCGCACGTGCTCGTCGAGCAGGGTGGCGAGGTGGTCGGGGTCGAGGCCCATCGTGCGCGGCTCGATGTCGCAGAACACGAGGCCGGCGCCCTGCCGCGCGTAGGCGAGCGCCGTGCTGGTGAAGGTGAACGACGGCACGATGACGGTGTCGCCGTCCTCGAGATCGAGCAGCATCGCGGACAGCTCGAGGGCAGCCGTGCACGACGTCGTCATCAGCACCTCGGCCGAGCCGGCGTCGGCGGCGAGGAGCTCGGCCGTACGGCGGGTGAACTCACCGCCGGACGCGGGGTGCCCGCCCTGGATCGCCTGCTGGACGTAGTCGAGCTCGCTGCCCTCGACGGCGGCGACGTTGAACGGCACGTCCGGCGGGTCGTGCTCCATGCTTGGGTCCGAGCCCTGTGTCTGTGCCACCGTCAGCCCCTCTCGCTCCTCGGTCACCACGGCAGCGGCCTGCCGAGGTGGGCGCTCAACGCTGCGTTGCTCGCCTCGAAGTACGCCCCCAGAGTTCCCCGCAGCGCCCGGCTCATCCCCGGTCGCTCGCCTCCACTGTCGTTGACCCTCGTCGCCGGGGGCGCCGGTGCCCGGTTCGGGTCGACGCCCAGCCCGCGCCACAGCCCGTCCAGGACGCCCGGATCGGCAGTGAGCTCCTCCAGGAGGAGGACGTGGGTGGTGGCGGGGAACCTCGCCGACCACGTCGCGAGCTGGTCGACGTACCGGCCCCGCCGGAGGTAGGCGTACGGCGACACCGAGGTGGCCGCCGGGTCCCACGCCTGCTCGTCGCCGAGGTCGGCGAGGAGGGCGTCCTCGAGACTCCGCGTCTCGAGGCCGTTCTCGGTGCTGAACCGCCAGTTCGACACGGCGCGCTCCACCGGGTCCCGCAGCACCGCGACCACGTGGGTCTCGCCCAGCACGTCGGCCACCCGGGCCGAGGCGTCCGGGTCCTCGAGATAGCTGGTGCTCTTCTCGCCGAGCAGCAGCTCGCCGTCGGCGTGGCCGAACCAGGTGTCGCGGTACCAGTCCGCCCCGCGCGCGGCCAGGGCCGGGTCGCAGAAGACCTTGGGCTCGGGCCGGGCGGGCCGCGCCATGGTGATCTCGGGGTGAGCGTCCAGGGCGCTGCTGAGGTACGTCGAGCCGCAGCGCTGGGCCCCGATCACCAGCACGTGCCGGGGGCCGGTCACGACGAGATCCGGTCCGTGACGTGGTAGGTGGTCACGGCACTGACCGCGTTGAGGGTGCGCACGACGTACTCGCCCAGCATCGACAGCAGCATGATCACGACCCCGTTGAGCACGGCGAGCAGCACCGCGATCGTGGTCCAGCCCGGGACGTGGGAGTCCACGAAGAGCGCGCGGACGAGGTAGAACACGCCCAGCAGGAAGCTGGCGAGCGCCACGACGAATCCGACGCCGGCGGCGGCGCGCAGGGGGTAGACGGAGTAGCTGAAGAGGATCGTCAGCACCAGCGACATGATCCGGCGCAGGCTGTAGGTGCTGGAGCCGATCCGTCGCGGATCGTGCCGCACGACGACGTCGGCCGCGCTGCTGGAGAACATCAGCGCCTGGCCGGTGATGTAGGGGTGAGCGGTGCGGGACGCGCAGATGCGGTCCACCACGTCCCGCCGCAGGATCCGGAAGTTGGAGACCGCCAGGCCCGGCGGCTGGCCGAAGATCCGGCGGTTGAGAAGACTGATGACGTTGCTCCCGAGCCGGCGGTAGCCGGCGGCCTGCTTGCGCTCGAAGCGCCCGAACACCACGTCGTGCCCGAGCATGGCCTTCTCGATCAGCAGCAGCGCCTGGTCCGGCGGGTTCTGCAGGTCGTCGTCCATGGTGATGACGTAGTCGCCGGTGGCCTCGCGCATCCCGGCCACGTTGGCGTGGTGCTGGCCGTAGTTGCGCAGCAGGTTCAGCGCCACGACGTTCGGGGTGGTCCGGGCGCGGTGGGCGATCACCTCCCAGCTGCCGTCGCGGCTGCCGTCGTTGACCAGCACGACCTGGTGCCGCAGGCCCGCGGCCGCGAACACGGCTGTGATGCGGTCGATGGTCGTACCGACGACGTCGGCGCTGTCGAAGACCGGAACCACGATCGAGTAGGTGAAGCCCGCCGGGTCGGCCGGCTCGTCCGGGCCGACTCGGCGGAGGGGGGTCGGGTCGCTGCTCACCGTCGTGCCTCCCGCGTCGTGGTGCGGCCGTCGCCGGTCGCCGGCGAGGCGAGCATATGCGCGGGGCGCGCCCTCCGGCGTGCTCAGGGGTCCAGTCCCTGCGTCCGTGGCCCGCCCCGGGGTCCTCCTGTGGGGCGGGTGTCGTTGGTGAGGTGACGGCCGGCCGGCGTGGTCATGATGGCCGTGTGCCGCCTGACCCCTGCCGACGACGCGATCCTCGCCCGGGCTCTCACCTCGTTCTAGGAGTGGGCGGGCGTGACCGTGCGCGGCGGGGCGTCTCCTCGCGCACGGATGGCACTGCCCCCGACCAGCGCAAGGAGGAGGCCCGAGCCGATGACCGTCACGACCAGCAGTCGGGACTGGTGCACGACGGGTCTGCAAGCTGCCACAGCGCGTCGCTCATCCGTCGTGCGTGCCGAGCCGGGTTGCGTGGGGTCGGGCGTGCCGGACACCAGCCACGAAGCGGAGATCGCGGGGCCACAGTCCTGGGTCCGACCCATGACCGACGTGGACAGCCGGTTCTCGGTGCCGATGGCGAAGGCAGCGACGACCACGAGCAACCCACTAGCGAGCGCGGCCTTGGCCCAGGTCATCCACCGAGTATGGACCCACATTCCCGGATGCCCGATGAGAGCGCAGTCTGCGATCCTGCCGCAATGGGGTCCGGGGAGGAGGGCGAGCTCGACGACAGGTGGTGGCTCTCCTAGGCGTCCTGGGACTGCGGGGCTGCAGCGGGCAGCTCACTGGCAAGCCCGTTCTGTCCCGACGGCACCACGGTGGCCAGGCGCGCCGCCAGGACCGCTGCCCCCAAGGAGCCCGCGATCACGAGCACGAGCCAGGCTCCCGAGGCGCCATACCCGATCAGCGGCGCAGCCATCGCCGGGGCCACGATCCCCGCGAGGTTGAACACCGACATGCTCGCGGCGTTGTAGGTCCCACGTATCCCGTCGGGTGCCATCGCGTTCACGAGGGCTGGAACGGTGGGAGCAAGCAGCATCTCGCCCACGGCGAAGACGCACGCGCACGTGATCACGCCGACGATGGCGACCACACCGCCGCTCGGCCCGAGCGCGCTGGTGCCCAGCACCACCCAGGCGCCAGCGAAGACCGCCCCCGCCACCGCCAACAGGCCGGTGCGCGACCGTCCCTCGCTCCAGCGCACCACGAACAGCTGGGTGCCGACGATGAGCGCGGTGTTGAGCGCGAGCGCGATACCCAGCCAGAAGGGGGAGACGCCGCTGACCACGACGGCGAACGCACTGAACCCCACCTCGTACTGCGAGAAGGCGAACATGGTCATGATCAGCACGACGAGCATCACCGAGCGGAACTCGCGATGGTCGGCGAGCGTGCGCCAAGGCGAGAGGACGGCGACGCCGGGATCGGCCTCGGGGGCCGGCTTCCGAGCCCCGACGTGGCGCAGGGACAGCAGCATCAGAGCCGGCACGAGATAGGTCACGCCGTTGACGAGGAACAGCGTGACGAACGTGCTGGTCCGGTCGAGGTCGACGATGAAGCTGGCGGCCACCGCCCCCAGACCGATACCGAGGTTGGCCCCCGCGAACTGAAGAGCAAAGACCTTGTGACGCTGAGAATCCTGGGTCTCGTCATTGAGGATCACGGCTTGGCCCGGGGCCAGGCCCGATGCTCCGGCGGCCACCAAGGTGAGGGACACGAAGGCGTGCCATGGCTCGGTTGCCAGCGCGATCGAACCCACTGCGACAGCCTCGAGGACGTAGAGGGGCAACATCACGTGTCGGGCGCCGAAGCGATCGACGAGTCGGCCACCCAGCGGCATGAGCACCATCGCGGCCACGCCGAGCCATCCCAACGCCAAGCCCACCACTGTCGGGGAGAAGTCCCGCACCTGGGCCAGGTAGACGTACATGTAGGGCAGCGTCATTCCACGGCCGAACGCCGAGACGACGCTTCCGGCCAACAGGAGACGAACGTGCGCCGTCATGAGCACACGTCGCAGTCTGCACGTCGTTCTCGTGCCACGAGGATCTCGCTGTCAGCCATCGTGACGAGATTCTGTGTGTAGACGCAGTTCTGCTGCAGGCGGGGAATGCCGGTCAGCATGGAGACAGCGATGTGCGCGATCATATTTCCCACGATGCTCGAGGAAGCGGCCACCACGCCGGGTGACCTGCCCCGCACGAGTCCCGGGTCGCGGTCCGGCAGACCGAGCTCTGCTCCCTTGGCCTTTTCCTGGTGTTGCATGCAGTCATAGCACGGCCCTGCACCAGGGCGGAAAGAGCCGACCATCAAGAAGGGCCCCTGGTATCCACCGAAGACCCATGGCGTCCCTGTCGTGTGACAGACCCTGTTGACCAGATGGAGAATGCCGGCGGGTTCGTCCGCCGACATGACCAACAGGTCCACGTCCTCCAGCAGTGCGGCGAGCTTCTCCTCAGTGTCCACCCATGCCTGAGAATGCGTGACAGACACGTCCGAGTTCCTGGCTGAGATGAACTCTGCCAGCACCTGTGACTTGGGCAGCCCGATGTCAGACTCGGTGAAGGCCAATTGACGATTCAGGTTCGAACTCTGCACCGTGTCGGGATCCACCAGGTGCATGGTTCCCACCCCAGAGAGTCCGAGCGCGATCGACGCGGCTGTGCCTCCTCCGCCGGTGCCGATCACGAGAACCCGAGCGCGCAGGAGCGACACCTGAGCGGACCAGGCATCGGCGTTCGCGCGGAGGTCGACCCACCTGTAGAAGGAGTGGCTCCGTTGGTACCGCTCAGCCCGAGATGGGGTGATCTCTGCGGGCCTGGGGGTGTCCAGATCCTCCAGATGGCCGGCCCGGTTGAGCGCCTCGATGGCTTGAGCGACGTCATCGGCACTCAGCTCGGGGAAGCGGTGAACCAGGTCGGACTGCACCTGGCTCACCGTCCCCGAACCATCGAGGCTCTGGCACAGCGCCCACACGAACCCGTTGGGGTCTTGAATTTCGGCGGCGATACCGAACACCTCGCCACCTATTCTCACCGCACTCGAATCGCGAGTGAGAACAGCCTCGTGTTCAGGCTTGATCCGAGGACGCTGCACTTTTCTCCTCTGCTACCGCTCAGACAGAGCACCACTCGCAGTACTTGAGGGTCTCGCTCTTGTCGAGAATTCGAATGTCGATCTGCATGTTTGTCCACCCCCTCATCTGCTCAACAGAGACGTCGGACGAGGTTCACTCAGGTGTTGCAGAACTCGCAGTACTTCAGCGTGGATTCACGCGGAAGACGGCTCACAGAAACGATCACAAGAACACCCCCCAACCCGAGTTTGAGCCCTCTCGATGAGGACCGGCCCCGGACGCTACAGGCCGAGGGTAGACATCGCAAGAATTCTTCGGCGCACTCGAAAAGACCGGTGCCGGATGAATTCTCAACCTTTCCTGCAGCTCGCGATGTGATTGTCGAGAGGCAGGAGGAAATTGAATATTCATACGGGCCGGACAAGGTTTTCGCCCTTGGGCGAGCGGGGACCCGCGTGGTGCAGAGCAGTTCCGCGGCGAGCCTCATGCGCCGGCTGTGCCCTAGGGCCGTCCGGCGACGAAGATGGGACCATGGAAGATGGCACCATGAAGGACGTCCTGGCCGAGCTGGACCGCTACTACGACACGGTGCCCCGGAGGCATGCGCGCGTCGAGGAGCTCGGGCCGTTCACGCTGTTCGCCGGCGATCCGGACGGCTGGACCTTCTGCGCCCGCCCCCGACTGTCGGGCGGCGGCGACGACGCCGCCGCCGGCGCTGCGTCGTACGACGTCGCGTCCGTGCGGAGTGTCCTGGACCGCATGAGCGAGCTGGGACTGCCGCAGGTCGTCGAGTGGGTGCACGAGCTGACCCCCGAGCTGCTGGACGCCGTACGGGCCGACGGCACCCTGGAGGTCGAGGAGATCCCGCTCATGGTGCTGGCGGGAGGGTCGACGCCGCCGGCTCCGCCGCCGGACGTCACCGTACGGGTCCTGGGCCCGTCGGACCTGGACGCGATCGCCGAGGCTCGGGCCGTCGCGGCCCTCGCCTTCGCCGCCCCGGGCACCGAGGCCGGAGAAGCCGGGACGAGTGAGCGCGACGCCGCCCTGGAGCCGGTCCCGGACGCGTTGGTCGAGGTGCTGCGCGAGGGTGGGGTGGGGTGGGTGGCCCTCGAGCACGACGTGCACGGTGTCGTCGCGTGCGGTCGCCACCTGCCCGTCGGCGCCACGACCGAGGTCGTCGGGGTGGCGACCCTGCCCGCGTTCCGCCGTCGCGGCCTCGCCGCGCACGTCACCACTGCCCTGGTCGGGCACGCCCTCGCCGGTGGGGTCGACACGGTCTTCCTGACAGCGAGCTCAGCCGCAGTGGCGCGGTTGTACGCCAGGCTCGGGTTCGAGCACGTGGGCACGGCGTACGCTGCCGAGCGCGCCTGAGCCCCGGGGGAGGACCGTGGACGCAGACACCGAGACCCTGCTGCGTCGGCAGTGGGACACCTTGCGGAGGTGGCTCGACCGGGTCGGGGTGGCCGAGTTCGTGGACCTGCCGAGCGGCCTTCCGGGGTGGACCGTCCGCGACCTCGTCGTGCACCTCGGCTTCGGGCTGGTGATGCTCGACGAGGTGGGGCCGGCGCCGGAGGGTGCTGAACCGCTGTCCTTGGGTGAGTACGTCGCCCAGTACCGCGCGGCCGCGCCCGTCATCGCGTCGGCCACGCAGGAGCTCGCCGAGGAGCTGCCGGACGCCCTCAGGGGCATCGACGCGCTGGCGCAGCGGGCCTGGGCCGCGCTGGAGCGCGGCCTGCCGGACGTCGTGCTGGGGCGTCGCGGTCCGCTCCGTCGTGACGACTTCGTCCTGACCCGCATCCTGGAGCTCGTCGTCCACGGCGAGGACCTGCGCCGAGCGGTTCCGGTCGACGCCGGGTCCCCACTGGTGCCGGCGTGCGCGACCGTGGTGGCAGACGCTCTTCGCAGCGCGTACGAGCTGCGGGCGGGCGAGCCGCCCGGAGCGAGCGAGCCGGTGGAGTGGATCCGGCTGGCGACCGGCCGGACGCCGTCGGCAGACCCCCACCTTCCCCTGCTCTGACGGACGCTGCCTGCCACGGACGAGCGACTGCCGGGACGGGTGCCCCGTCCCGGCAGTCGCTGTTCCTCAGGGTTCCCGGCGTGCGGTCAGGGTGCGACCGCCGGGTAGTCCACGACGAACTGCGGCGTGCCGGTGTTGGTGTCGTCGGCCGCGGTGCCCACGCCGTTGACGACGTGGTCGATCGTCCCGGCGCTGAGGTTGACCGTCATGATGTGGTGCAGCCGGACGTCCGGTGTCCCTGTCAGTGCCGCGGGGCGACCACATGCTGCGGAGGACGGAGAACACGCGGACCCGTGAGCCGGTCGGCGTCAGGCGTCGGGGACGCGCCCGTCGAGGAGCGGCTGAGCCGGGTCCCAGGTCGTGCCGTCGCGCTCGTCGCGCCGCTTGCGAGCGATGGCGGAGAGCGCCTCGAGCACGACGCGGTTGGCCAGCGCGGCGGTGATGTCGGCGTGGTCGTACGGCGGGCTGACCTCGACCACGTCGACCCCGACGACCGGCAGCTCGAGGCAGATCCGGCGTACGGCGTCCAGGAGCTCGCGCGCGGTCAGCCCACCCGGCTCGGGGGTGCCGGTGCCGGGCGCGTGGCCGGGGTCGCAGACGTCGATGTCGACGGAGAGGAAGACGCCGTCGCACTCGTCGGTGGCGATCGTGAACGCCTCGGTGAGGACGTCGGGCAGGCCGCGATGGACGATCTCGGTCATCTCGTAGGACCGCATCCGCTGCCCGGCCATCCAGTCCAGCGTCTCGGGCGGCGGCCAGTAGCCGCGCAGCCCGACCTGGAGGAACCGGTCGCCGCGCAGCGCCCCCGACTCGATCAGGCGCCGCATCGGCTGGCCGTGTCCCCACAGGGAGCCGAACTCGATGTCGCCGGTGTCGGCGTGGGCGTCGAAGTGGATCATCGAGACGCGTCCGTGCCCCAGGACGTTGGCCACGCCCTTGGCGTCGGGGAACGCGATCGAGTGGTCGCCGCCGAGGACGACCGGGATCGCGCCCGCGCGCGCCACCTTCTCCACGGCCGCCTCGAGCACCCCGAGCGCCTTCTCGATGTCGCCCGGAGGCATCTCCACGTCACCGGCGTCGACGACCACGAGGTCCACGAGCCCGTCGGTCCGCAGCGCGAGCGAGGGCCGCGAGCCGTCGTGCGGGAGGTAGTCGGTCATCCGGATCGCCTGCGGGCCGAAGCGCGTGCCGGGCCGGTGGGACGTGCCGCCGTCGAAGGGGGCGCCGAGGATGACGACGTCGGCACCGGCGTACGACGCCGCGTCGTCGAGGTCGCACCGGGCAACGCCGAGGAAGGTGATGTCGGGGCCGTACTGCCCGCCGTACCTGGTCATCGCGCGATCGTCGCACAGGTCCTGGTCACGGCGTCGCTGCTCACCCGCAGCAGTCCTCACCCCGCCAGGCGCCGAGTCCCTCCCGGAGCGCGACCGCCGCGATCACCAGGCCGGCCAGCGGGTCGGCCCACGACCAGCCGAGCGTGGCGTTGAGGAGCAGGCCGGCGAGCAGCACCGCGGACAGGTAGGTGCAGAGCAGGGTCTGGGTGGAGTCGGCGACGACGGCGTTCGAGCCCAGCGCGCGGCCGGTGCGGCGCTGCGCCGCGGACAGCACCGGCATCACCGCGAGCGACACCAGGGCGAGGCCGATGCCGACGGGGGAGGGGTCGGGGTCATGGCCCTGGACCAGGGCACGGACCGACTCGACCGCGACGTACGCCGCCAGCGCGAGGAACGAGAGCGCCATCAGCCGCAGCGCCTGGCGCTCGCGGCTCTCGGGCAGCCGGTGGCGGAACTGCCACAGGATGATCAGGCCGCTGGAGACCTCGACGACGGAGTCCAGCCCGAAGCCGACCAGCGCCACCGAGCCGGCCACCAGGCCGGCGGTGACGGCCACGACGGCCTCCACGAGGTTGTAGGCGACGGAGGCGGCGGCGAGGAGCTGGGCACGACGCCCGAGCCGGGCGCGATCGGCCGGCGCGAGCCCCGCAGGGGCGTGGACGTGGGCCGCCATCACGCGTCCTCGTGCGACGTGCCGTGGACGACGGGGCACAGCGTCACGGCGTACCCGGTGGCGGCGAGCAGTCGCTCGGCGGCGGACAGCAGCTCGAGGACCTGCGCGCCGTGCTGCAGTGACCAGAGCGACGCGCGCCCTTGGGGCCGGGAGTCCACCAGGCCGCAGTCACGCAGGCAGGCGAGGTGCTGCGACACGGTGCTCTGGGCGAGCCCGAGGTGCGCCGTCAGCTCGACGACCCGGTGCTCGCCGAGCGCGAGGTGGCGCAGGATCGCGAGCCGGTTGGGGTCGGAGAACCCGTGGAAGAGACAGGCGGCCGCCGCGACCGCAGACTCCTCGCCGTTGATTTCAGGCACGGATTGCGCCGATGTCATCGTCATGTGCCGATGATAGAGCGGGTCCGACCGGTCCGGAAGGGGGTGTCGATCCTCGTGCCTCCCGGCCTAGCGTGGGCGAGGCGGCGTACGGCGGGTCGCCGACCCACGCGGGACGCGGACGCAGCCGGCGCCATCGACAGGACGGAGGAGAACATGGGGCACCGACCCCCGAAGGACGTGCAGGAGGCGGCTCAGCGCGCCGTCCGTTGGATCGACGAGGGCAAGGCCGGCAAGGGTTTCACCGACACCGGCCGCGACCGGGCCCACCAGCTCGCGGAGGGCCGGGAGGTGAGCGACCAGGACATCAAGAAGATCAAGGCCTACTTCGCGCGACACACGGTCGACAAGGACGCCACCGGCTTCCACGGCGGCGAGGACGGCTATCCCTCGCCCGGCCGCGTCGCCTGGGACGCCTGGGGCGGCGACGCCGGGGAGCGCTGGTCAGGGACCATCGAGGCGTGAGCCGCGAGGTGTCCCGAACGTCTCCCGCCCTGTCGTCACTGACCTACGTCAGCACGGCGACGACGCTGATGTCCGTCCCCGAGCTCGTCGCGATGCTGGAGGAGATCCGTCCCCGCAACCGGGACCGCGGCCTGACCGGCATGCTGCTCTACAGCGGCGGCAACATCATCCAGGTCCTGGAGGGCGAGCGCTCCGAGGTCGAGGCGGTGTTCGCCTCGATCGAGCGCGACGAGCGCCACCAGGACGTGACCCTGCTCCAGCGCAAGGACGTGGAGGAGCGCGCGTTCCCGGACTGGGCGATGGGGTTCCGCAACATCGCCGAGCGGGAGGTCCGCGACATCATGACGCTCGCGGACCTCGTACGACGCCCGGCCGGCGAGGACCTCGGGGACCGGGCCGAGAGCACCTACGACCTGCTCTCCCTGTTCCGCGCGCACGCCTGACCCCTCGGCCGCTTTCGGCCGGGGTCGTAGGGTCGATCGCATGCAGACACGCACCCTCGGCACCCAGCAGGTCGGCGCGATCGGCCTGGGCCTGATGACCTTCGACCAGACCGGCACCCAACCGCGCGAGCAGCTGCTCGACACCGTGCGCGCCGCGCTCGACGCCGGCGTGACCCTCTTCGACACCGCCGACGCCTACGGCCCCGGTGACGAGAAGGGCGCCGACGCGCAGGGCGAGAACGAGCGCCTCATCGCCTCGCTCATCGACGAGCTCGGCGTCCGCGACCAGGTCGTCCTCGCGACCAAGGGCGGCCACGTGCGCACCGATGGCGGCGGCTGGGACACGGACAGCTCGCCGGACCACCTGCGCCGTGCCGTCGACGCCAGCCTCCAGCGCCTCGGCGTCGACCAGATCGCGCTGTGGCAGCACCACCGCCCCGACCCGAAGGTGCCCTACGACGAGGTCATCGGCACCGTCGCGGAGATCGCCGCGAGCGGCAAGGTCGCCACGGTGGGGCTCTCGAACGCGAACCCCGAGCAGATCCGCGCGGCCCACGCCGAGCTCGGCGACCGGCTGGTCAGCGTGCAGAACCAGTTCAGCCCGGCCTTCCGCAGCAGCCGTCCCGAGATCGACGTGTGCGAGGAGCTCGGCCTGGCGTTCCTGCCGTGGAGCCCGCTGGGCGGGCTCGGTGACGCGAAGGAGCTGGCTGCGAAGCACCCGGCGTTCGCCGAGGTCGCGCAGGAGCGCGGGGTGTCCGCCCAGCAGGTGGCGCTCGCGTGGGAGCTCGCGCAGTCACCGTGCGTCGTACCCATCCCGGGCGCCAAGCGGCCGTCCTCGATCACCGACTCGGCCGCCGCGGCCGACCTCGAGCTGACGGCCGAGGAGCTCGCCCGCCTCGACGGCTGACGGACGGCTCGGGGCTTCGTGCCGGCCGCGTTGCTCGTTAGTTCAGGGCAGAACGGTCGTCCTTGTGACCGCGGGACGACCGCACTGCCCTGAACTACGCCGGCGGGACCCTCAACCGGTCGGGCCGACGTAGCAGAGCATCCGGTAGTCGGTGCCCTCCTCGACGTTGACGAAGCCGTGGCGCTCGTAGAACCGGCGGGTGTCGGCGTCGACCTCGTCGACGTTGATGTGCATCTCCGGCGACCCCTGCTCGCGGCAGAGCCGCCGTGCCTCGTCGAGGACGGCGGTCCCGATCCCGCGGTCCCGCAGGTCCGGGACGACGTAGAGCTCCTCGAGCTGCGCCACCGGTCCGTCGAACCAGATCGCGGGGCGCAGGGTGACGAGGGCGAAGCCGTCGGCGCTCCCGGCCAGCACGGCCACCACGTCCTCGCGAGCGAGCAACCGCTCGAACCGGGCAGCGAGCACGTCGGCGGGGTCGGTCTCGGTCTCGAACTCGGTGTTGAAGTCCCAGAGCAGGCGGCCGAGGGTGGCGGCGTCGGCCGGGCCGGCGCGCCGTACGGCGGTCACGGCAGGACCCTGCGGGGGTTGCGCACCGCCGCGACGGCCGCGCGCTCCCCGACGGCCGGGTCGAGGTGGGCCGGGTCGAGGTGGACCGGGTCGCCCACCCGGATCGTGCCGGAGCCGAGCAGCCGGCACACGGTGCCGCCGCGGCCGTGCATGGCCCTCATCGCGCCCGGGCCGAGCCAGTCGTCGAGCAGGCGGCAGGGTGCGGCGATCCTGACCACCTCGAGCTCGACGTCGCCGAGGCGCAGCCGGTCGCCGGGACGCGTGGGCACGGGGCCGACGTCGATGGTCACGTTGCGGCGCGTCAGCGCAGGGTCCACCGGTCGGCCGAGCTCGGCCGCGGCCGCCTCGAGGTCGTCGAGCGCCTGCACGGTCACGTGCCGGTGCCGGGCGCCGTGGTAGCGGTCCCCCACCAGCCCGACCCCGGCCTCCGCCACCACCTCGGCGACGCTGCGGGTCGGGACCTTCCGTCCGGGGGCGACGTGGATCGCGTGGACACGGGGACTCACCCCGCAGACGGTACGCCGCCGGGCCGCGCCTCCGGGATGCTGGCAGGCATGAGCGACCTCCTCGAGCCCAAGCCCGCCCTGCAGGAGTACCTCCAGGGTGCACGCGACGCGCTGCTCTGGAAGCTGGACGGCCTCGGCGAGCGGGAGCTGAGGCGGCCACGCACCCCCACCGGCACCAACCTGCTCGGCATCGTCAAGCACTGCGCCAACACCGAGATCGGCTACTTCGGCCCGACGTTCGGTCGCGCGTGGCCCGCGCCGGACCACCCGGCGTACGTCGCCGAGGACGCCTACGACGCCGACCCGCAGGCCGACTGGTGGGTGGACGCGGAGACCTCGGCGGAGGAGGTGGCCGCGTTCTACCGCGAGGTCTGGGCCTTCGCCGACGAGACCATCGCGGCCCTCCCGCTGGAGGCCCGCGGCGAGGTGCCGTGGTGGGGCGAGGGCGGCACCGTGACGCTGCAACGCGTGCTGGTGCACGTCATCGCCGACCTCACCCGGCACGCCGGCCACGCCGACATCCTGCGCGAGCAGGCCGACGGCGCGACGGGCCTGCTCGTCGCGAACAGCAACCTGCCCGACGGTTTGGACTGGCCGGCCTACGTCGCTCGGCTGGAGGCGGTCGCGACACGGTTCCCGCCCGGCTGAGGCGCGGGGGGCGTTCGGGGCTGCCCGG
>CADCUM010000104.1 GCA_902805885.1 uncultured Nocardioides sp.
ACGTACGGCGACACGCCCGCCGCCATGGGCGCGCTCGTGGACGTCCTGCTCGGCCGGGCGGAGGCGCCGGGGCGTCTGCCCGTCCGCGTCGACGGGGTCGCCCGGCGGGGGTGCTAGCAGGGCTCGACGAGCAGTGCCGTGCCCTCCCCGGCGACCCGGGTGAGCACCAGCGTCGCCTCGGCGTCACCCCGCAGCGCCAGGCGCTTGCGGAGCTCCTCGGGCGTCACCGAGACCCCGCGCTTCTTGATGGCGAGCCGGCCGATCCCGCGCTCGCGGAGCGCCGCCTTCAGCTGCTTCTCCCGGTAGGGGAGGTGCTCGAGGACGCGGTAGGAGCGGGCGAACGGCGTGTGGAAGAGGTCCTCGGACGTCACGTAGGCGATGTGCGGGTCGACCAGCCCGCCACGGACCCCCGCCGCGACGGCCGTGACGAGCCCGGCCCGGATGACGGCACCGTCGGGCTCGTAGAGGTAGGCGCCGACGTCCTGCACGGGCCGGTCCTCGCCGGCGTACGGGTCGTCCTCCTCGGTGAGCGTGGCCAGCCCGCCGTCCCCGATCACCGTGGCGCGCCGCGACGCGCTGGCCAGCGCCGGCGACCACAGCACGGCCTCCTTGACGTCACCCGCGTCGCTGACCCACTCCGCCTCCACACCCTCCGGCACCAGGTCGTGGGGGATGCCCGGGGCCACCTTCACCAGGGCCTTCCCGGCGGCACCGGCACCGGCACCGGCACCGGCACCGGCACCGCCGAGCAGCTCCAGCACCCACGGCCAGGGCGGGGTCCACTGCTGGACGTCGAACACCCGCCCCCGCGCCCCGCGCCGAGCGGGGTCGGCGAACACCGCGTCGAACGGCGCGAGGTCCACGGTCGTGGCGTCCCCCTGCTGGACCGCGCCCGGCAGCCCGAGCGCGACCAGGTTGGCAGCGGCCATCGCGGCGCGCAGCGGGTCGAGCTCGAGCCCCGCCGCGATCAGCCCGGCCCGCGAGAAGGCGAGCAGGTCGCCGCCGACGCCGCAGCCCAGGTCGAGCACGCTGCCGCCGGGCTGCGCGGCGGCGAGGCGACCGGCGCGGTGGTCGGCGACCCGACGGCGGGTCGCCTGCTCGAGGGCATCGGCGGTGAACCACATCTCGATCGCGTCCGGGCCGAGCTTGGCGACCGCGCGCACTCGCAGCGTCACCTGGGAGAGCGCGGCGGCCCGCTGGTCCGCCGATGCGCCCGGTGCGCGGCGTCGTACCTGCTCGGCAGCGGCGACCGGGTCACCGTCGGCGTCGGCGTACGCCTCCGCGGCCACGTCCAGCAGGGCGGCGCCCTCGGTGGAGCGCAGCCAGTCGAAGGTCGCCAGGTCCATCCCCGGATCCTGGCAGAGCCGAGCCGTCTGGCACTCGGTCAGGGGGAGTGCTAAGTTCTGTCCTGGCACTCTCCCCCGGAGTGTGCCAGCGTGCGACAAGGTGTGCGACCCCCGCGACGGCGTTCTCCTTGCACGTCCCCAACGTCAGTCTCGTGAGAGAAAGGTTGATCCGAAGTGTCGGTCAACATCAAGCCCCTCGAGGACCGCCTCGTCGTCCGACCGCTGGAGGCCGAGCAGACCACCGCCTCCGGCCTGGTCATCCCGGACACCGCCAAGGAGAAGCCCCAGGAGGGCGAGGTCGTGGCGATCGGCCCCGGCCGCATCGACGACAACGGCAACCGCGTCCCGCTCGACGTCGCCGTGGGTGACAAGGTCATCTACAGCAAGTACGGCGGCACCGAGGTCAAGTACGCCGGCGACGAGTTCCTCATCCTGAGCGCGCGCGACGTGCTCGCGGTCGTCTCCTGACCCCCTTTCGCCCGGAACGTCATGGGTGCGGCCGCTCCGGCGGCCGGCCCGTGACGTCCGGGCGAACCTCTTTCCTCTTCCTGCCCCACAGCAACTAGGAGCACACGGATGCCCAAGATCCTGGAGTTCGACGAGAACGCCCGCCGCGCCCTCGAGCGCGGTGTCGACGCCCTCGCCAACGCCGTGAAGGTGACGCTCGGCCCCAAGGGCCGCTACGTCGTCCTCGACAAGAAGTGGGGCGCGCCCACGATCACCAACGACGGTGTGACCGTCGCTCGGGAGATCGAGCTCGACGACCCCTTCGAGAACCTCGGTGCGCAGCTCACCAAGGAGGTCGCCACCAAGACCAACGACATCGCGGGTGACGGCACCACCACCGCCACCGTGCTGGCCCAGGCGATGGTCCACGAGGGCCTGCGCGCCGTGGCCGCCGGCGCCAACCCGATGGGCCTCAAGCGCGGCATGGACGCCGCCGCCGAGGCCGTCAGCGACGCGCTGCGCGAGGCCGCCCGCGAGGTCGAGTCCCGCGAGGACATGGCCTCGGTCGCCACCATCTCGAGCCGCGACAGCGTCATCGGCGACCTGCTCGCCGAGGCCTTCGACAAGGTCGGCAAGGACGGCGTGATCACGGTCGAGGAGTCCAACACCATGGGCACCGAGCTCGAGTTCACCGAGGGCATGCAGTTCGACAAGGGCTACATCTCGGCCTACTTCGTCAGCGACCCGGAGTCGATGGAGGCCGTCCTCGACGACCCCTACATCCTCCTCCACCAGGGCAAGATCTCCTCGATCCAGGAGCTGCTCCCGCTGCTGGAGAAGGTCATCCAGGCGGGCCGCCCGCTCTTCATCCTCGCCGAGGACGTCGAGGGCGAGGCGCTCTCCACGCTGGTCGTCAACAAGATCCGCGGCACCTTCAACACCGTGGCCGTCAAGGCGCCGGCGTTCGGTGACCGTCGCAAGGCGATGATGCAGGACATCGCGACGCTGACCGGCGGTCAGGTCGTGGCCCCCGAGGTCGGGCTCAAGCTCGACCAGGTCGGTCTCGAGGTGCTGGGCCAGGCCCGGCGCGTCGTGGTGACCAAGGACCACACCACGATCGTCGACGGCGCGGGCGACAGCAGCGCCGTCGAGGGCCGCGTCAACCAGATCAAGGCCGAGATCGAGAACACCGACTCCGACTGGGACCGCGAGAAGCTCCAGGAGCGCCTCGCCAAGCTCGCGGGCGGTGTCTGCGTGATCAAGGTCGGCGCCGCGACCGAGGTGGAGCTCAAGGAGAAGAAGCACCGCATCGAGGACGCCGTCTCCGCGACCCGTGCCGCGATCGAGGAGGGCATCGTCCCCGGCGGTGGCTCCGCGCTCATCCACGCCGTGTCGGTGCTCGAGGACAACCTCGGCCTCACCGGTGACGAGGCGGCGGGCGTGCGCATCGTGCGCAAGGCCGCCGACGAGCCGCTGCGCTGGATCGCCGAGAACGGCGGCATCAACGGCTACGTCGTCACCACCAAGGTGCGCGAGCTCGGTGTCGGCAACGGCTACAACGCCGCCACGGAGGAGTACGGCGACCTGGTCGCCCAGGGCGTCCTCGACCCCGTCAAGGTGACCCGCTCCGCGCTGGTCAACGCCACCTCGATCGCCGCGATGCTGCTCACCACGGAGACGCTCGTCGTGGAGAAGCCCGAGGACGAGGACGCGGCCGCCGCAGCCGGCGGCGGCCACGGTCACGGCCACGGCCACTGATCGACCCGGCTGCTCTGATCGGCTGAACCCCCCGAGTCGGCGCGTCTGCTCAGCGGACGCGCCGACTCGGCGCATCTCGGGTCAGCGGACGCGCCCGGTCAGCGGATCAGCTCGCCGAGGTGGATCGTGGCGCCGCTGCGCCCGAACATGGCGACCTTCCTGCCGGCCGGGGTGTGCCACATGAGCTGGTCGCCCGGTGTCGGGCCACCCATCGACCAGGCCGACCGACCCTCGCTGAGGCGCAGCAGCGTGCCCGCCTCGAAGTCGTAGACGTACGTGCCGGCGGTCGCGTCCTGGTACGCCGTCACCGTGAGGAAGTCGCCCCCGGCGACCAGGTCGCCGCCCTCCGCGCCGCTGTCCTGGACCGTGACGACCTGGTCACCGTCGGTGGTCACCACCTGGACCCGGTCGTCGCGGACGCCGTCGTACGTGCCGCAGTACTGCGACATCGCGATGCGGCCACCCGAGGCATCGAGGCCGAGCAGGTTGCACCGCTCCCCGAGCCCGGGGTCGAACGACGTCTCCTCCCCGCTGCCGAGGTCGCGGACGTGGACCCGGCCGGCGGCGCCGTTGGTGCTGTCGGTCCAGACGAGCCGGTCGCCGTCGAAGGCGAACGACCCGACCTGCAACCCTTCGTCCCGCACGTCGGCGGGGTCGGTCAGCGACATCGACCACAACGCCCGCACGTCGCCCTCGGCGTGCGCGTCGTCGGCCTCGCCGTCGGGACCCGTCGGCCAGCCGCCCTCGGGGACGTCGCCGCGGTCCGTCACGACCGCGACGTACGCCCGCCCGTCGGGGCCGATCCGGACGAACGACGGGTCGTCGTCGGCGGGCAGCGTCGGCCATGCGACGGTGCGCCACGTCGCGTCGGCACGGTCGTAGACGTCGAGCACCGGGCGGCTGGCCATGCCCGTCTCGCTGCTCGCCTCGAAGCGCATCAGGACCAGGCGCTCGGCGCTGAGCTCGACGGCCCACGACTGGGCGCCGTCGCCCGGCGACTCGGCGAGCCACTCCTTCTCGCCCGTCGCGGGGTCCATCAGCGCGCGCTCCTCGCGCCGCGTCATGGTCTGCCCCTCGCGGAACAGGACCAGCCCGTCGTCGGTGACCCCGTCGAAGTACTCGCCGTTGTCGGACTCGAGGTCCTCGTTGGTGTGCGAGGCCAGCTCCCGGTAGTGGCGCCCCTCCACCGCCGGCTCGGCGTCCGTCAGGCGCAGCACCGGCCCGTCCGGCCGCGGCACACCCGCGGGCTGGACGGCCCTCGGGTCATGGTCGGCCAGCACGTACGACGTGGCTGCCACCGTCGCGGCCGTGGCCAGCGCGGTGGCGCCCAGCGCCCGGGCCCGGCGCACCCGCACCCGGCGGCGCCCGCTGCGCAGGAGCGCGCCCATGTCGTGGTCGTCCTGCGGGGCGCGGTCGGTCGCGTCCAGCAGGAGGCCGCGCAGATCGTTCACCATGAGGAGGCTCCTTCGGTCACGAGCTCGCCGAAGGGCGAGTCGTCGAACGTGGTCCGGAGCGAGAACAGGGCACGCGAGGTCTGGCTCTTGACGGTGCCCTCGCTGCAGCGCAGCGCGGCAGCGGTGTCGGCGACGCTGAGGTCCTCGAAGTAGCGCAGGACCACGCACGCGCGCTGGCGCGGCGGCAGCGCCGCGAGTGCCTGCATCAGCGCCTCGCGGGTGCTGACCGTGCTCGCCACGTCCTCGCCGGAGGCGTGCCGGTGGTCCACCTCCGCCGGCACCTCGGTGCTCGAGCGGCGCCGCTTGCTGTCGAGGAAGGCGCTCACGACCGCCTTGCGCGCATAGGCGTGCTCCCCGCCGGACCGCTCGAGGCGGGGCCAGGCGACGTACACCCGGATCAACCCCTCCTGCACGAGGTCGGAGGCCTGGTCCCAGTCGCCGCACAGCAGGTACGCCGCTCGACGCAGCCTGCCGCGTGCTCCCTGCGCGAACTCGACGTAGGCCGCCTCGTCACGCATGTTCTCGCTCCATGCCGTACCCAACGTGGTGAGCCGGGTGTGGGGTTGCACGACGGGTCGGGATATCTCGCCCGCGGGTCAGAGCACCTGGTGGACGAGCCATGTCGTGACCGTGGTGACGGGGACGATGGCGGCCCAGCCGCCGAGGGGGAGGAGGTAGAAGGTGTGGGTGCCCCACATCACGACGCGCTCCCGGCCGAGGGGACGGATGGTGGTGGGCACCTTCCGGCGGTTCAGCACGGCGGCGGAGAGCCACAGGGCGGGTGTCGCCAGCGCCGCGGTCAGGAAGGCGAGGAAGGCGGTGTGGGTCAGGCCCATGCCGTAGCGGCCCACCCAGTCCTGCGCCACCTGACCGGCCAGCACGAACGAGCCGAGCCAGATCACCGGCACGATCCAGCCCGCGCGGGTCCAGAACATGAACACGTCTCGTCGCCCCTCCCCGTGATTGCCGCCGCAGGCGCTCCGAGGGTCGGGGCGGCGTACGGCGTGGACGAGCGTGGCAGGCCCGCCGAGGACCGGCGTGGACTGGACCGGCCCGGCGGGTGCCGTCCCTCGAGGGGGGGCTCGCCCGGGCGTCCTGGGGCGGGCGGTCCCCGCCTAGACTGGGGAGGGTGGAGATCCCCGAGAAGTTCGCTGCGCTTGGCCTCACCTACGACGACGTGCTGCTGCTGCCGGGGGAGTCCGACCTGGCACCCAGCGACATCGACACCACGAGCCGCCTGACCCGCGAGATCTCGCTCAAGGTCCCCCTGGTGAGCGCGGCGATGGACACCGTCACGGAGTCCCGGATGGCGATCGCGATGGCCCGCGAGGGCGGCCTCGGGGTCCTCCACCGCAACCTCTCGATCGAGGACCAGGCCTACCAGGTCGACCTCGTCAAGCGGACCCAGACGGGCATCATCTCCAACCCCATCACCATCGGCCCCGACGCGACGCTGGAGGACCTCGACCGCGTGTGCGGCGAGTACCGCGTCTCCGGTCTCCCCGTCGTCGACGTCGACGACCGCCTGATCGGGATCATCACCAACCGCGACCTGCGCTTCACCCCCGTCGCGGAGTGGGCGACGACCAAGGTGAACGAGGTGATGACCGCCGAAGGCCTGGTCACCGGCCATTCCGGCATCTCCCGCGAGGACGCCACGGCGATCCTGCGCCAGCACAAGCGCGAGCGGCTGCCGCTGGTCGACGGCGACGGCCGCCTCACCGGCCTGATCACCGTGAAGGACTTCGTCAAGGGCGAGCAGTTCCCGCACGCGTCGTACGACGCCGACGGGCGGCTGCTGGTCGGGGCGGCCATCGGCTACTTCGGCGACGCGTGGGAGCGCGCGACGCGCCTGGTGGAGGCGGGCGTCGACGTGCTGGTCGCCGACACCGCCCACGGCCACGTCCACCTCCTGCTCGACATGGTCAAGCGGCTCAAGGGCGACCCGGCGACCCGCCACGTGCAGGTGATCGGCGGCAACGTCGCGACCCGCGAGGGCGCGCAGGCCTTCGTCGACGCGGGCGCCGACGCGGTCAAGGTCGGCGTCGGGCCCGGCTCGATCTGCACCACGCGCGTCGTGACCGGTGTCGGGGTGCCGCAGGTCTCGGCGGTCTACGAGGCGTCGCTGGCGTGCAAGCCGGCCGGCGTCCCGGTCATCGCCGACGGCGGCATGAAGTACTCCGGCGAGATCGCCAAGGCGCTGGTCGCCGGTGCCGACTCGGTGATGCTCGGCTCCCTCCTCGCGGGCTGCGAGGAGTCGCCCGGCGACCTGGTCTTCGTCGGCGGCAAGCAGTACAAGTCCTACCGCGGGATGGGCTCCCTCGCCGCGATGAGCAGCCGGGGCAAGAAGTCCTACTCCAAGGACCGCTACTTCCAGGCAGAGGTGGCCAGCGACGACCAGATCGTCCCCGAGGGGATCGAGGGCCAGGTCGCCTACCGCGGGCCGCTGGGCGCGGTCGCCCACCAGCTCGTCGGCGGCCTCGTCCAGTCGATGTTCTACGTCGGCGCCCGCACGGTCCCCGAGCTCCAGGAGAAGGGCCGGTTCGTCCGGATCACCAGCGCCTCGCTGACCGAGAGCCACCCCCACGGCGTCACCATGACCGCCGAGGCGCCCAACTACAGCGGTCGGTAGACCAGCAGCGCGCCGCGTGGCAGCCGCGCACTCCGGTTGCCTGCCCGGCTCGACGAGCTCCACAGTGTTGGTGGGAGACTGTCCCGCGTGACCGAGATCGAGATCGGACGGGCCAAGCGTGGCCGTCGTGCCTACTCCTTCGACGACATCGCGATCGTGCCCTCGCGGCGCACCCGCGACCCCGAGGAGGTCAGCACCGCCTGGCAGATCGACGCCTACCGCTTCGACGTCCCCGTGCTGGCCGCACCCATGGACTCCGTCATGTCCCCTGCGACGGCCATCGCGCTGGGGCAGATGGGCGGGCTCGGGGTGCTGAACCTCGAGGGTCTCTGGACGCGGTACGACGACCCCACCGACCTCCTCGAGGAGGTGGCCGGCCTCGAGGGCGTCGACGCCACCCGCCGGATGCAGGAGATCTACACCGAGCCGATCAAGCCCGAGCTGATCACGGCCCGTCTGAAGGAGGTGCGCGCGGCCGGCGTCACGGTGGCCGGGGCCCTCTCGCCGCAGCGGACGAAGGAGCACGCCAAGGCGGTGGTCGACGGGGGTGTCGACATGTTCGTCATCCGCGGCACCACGGTCAGCGCCGAGCACGTGAGCAGCCAGTCGGAGCCGCTCAACCTCAAGGAGTTCATCTACGAGCTCGACGTCCCCGTCATCGTCGGCGGGTGCGCGACCTACCAGGCGGCGCTCCACCTGATGCGCACCGGCGCGGCGGGCGTGCTGGTCGGGTTCGGCGGGGGAGCGGCCCACACGACGCGGACGGTCCTCGGCGTCGCCGTGCCGATGGCCAGCGCCGTGGCGGACGTCGCGGCCGCGCGCCGCGACTACCTCGACGAGTCCGGCGGCCGCTACGTCCACGTCATCGCCGACGGCTCGATCGGCCGGTCGGGCGACATCGCCAAGGCGATCGCCTGCGGCGCGGACGCGGTGATGGTCGGCTCCCCGCTGGCCCGCGCCACCGACGCTCCCGGCCACGGCTTCCACTGGGGGAGCGAGGCCACGCACGCCGAGCTGCCGCGTGGGGAGCGCGTACGGCTCGACACGGTCGGCTCGCTGCAGGAGATCATGTTCGGTCCCTCCCGGGTGGCCGACGGGACGATGAACCTCGTGGGGGCGCTGCGCCGGGCCATGGCCACGACGGGCTACACCGAGCTCAAGGAGTTCCAGCGCATCGAGGTCGTCGTACCCGACTGACCCCGCTCGGGTCCTCCTGCCAGACTCGGGGCATGACGATCACCCTCGGTCCGGACGCGCGCGACAACGCCCTGGTGGCGCTCGGGGCGACCGGTCCGGAGGACCCCGTCGACGTGCTGGTGGTGGGTGGCGGGATCGTCGGCGCCGGGGCCGCCCTGGACGCGGCCACCCGCGGGCTCTCGGTGGGGCTGCTGGAGCAGCGCGACCTCGCCTCCGGCACCTCCTCGCGCTCCTCCAAGCTCGTGCACGGCGGGCTGCGCTACCTCGAGATGCTGGACTTCGCCCTGGTCAAGGAGGCGCTGGAGGAGCGCGGGCTGCTGCTCACCCGGCTGGCGCCGCACCTGGTGCGGCCCGTGCCGTTCCTCTACCCGCTCGAGCACGCCTGGGAGCGGCCGTACGTCGGGGCCGGCGTCGCCCTCTACGACGCGATGGCGATGACCGGCAAGTACGACATGGGCGTCCCCAAGCACAAGCACGTCTTCCGCAAGCAGCTCGCCCGGATGGCGCCCGACATCAGGACCGACGACCTGCACGGGGCCATCCGCTACTACGACTGCCAGGTCGACGACGCCCGGCTGGTGATGACGATCGCGCGGACGGCCGCCAACAACGGCGCCCACGTCGCGACCCGCACCAAGGTGACGGGGTTCCTCCGCGACGGCGACCGGGTGGTCGGGGTGCGGGCCCGCGACCTGGAGAACCAGCAGGACTTCGAGGTCCACGCCAGGACGGTCATCAACGCCGCGGGCGTGTGGACCGACGAGGTCCAGGAGATGCTCGGCGGCCGCGCCCAGCTCGACGTCGACGCGAGCAAGGGCGTCCACCTGGTCGTCTCGCGCGACCGCATCCGCTCGGAGTGCGGCTTCATCACCAAGACGGACAAGTCGGTGCTCTTCGTGATCCCGTGGGGCCACTACTGGGTCATCGGCACCACCGACACGCCGTGGGACCTCGACCTGGCACACCCCGCCGCCAGCCGGGCGGACATCGACTACCTGCTCCACCACGTGAACCGGCTGCTCAAGGATCCTCTCGACCACCGCGACGTCATCGGTGTCTGGGCCGGACTGCGGCCGCTGCTCAAGGCCGTCGACAAGCAGGGGGAGGGCAGCGGCGCCGAGACGACGAAGCTGTCGCGCGAGCACACCGTCGCCAACCCGGTGCCGGGGCTGGTGCTGGTCGCCGGCGGCAAGCTGACGACGTACCGCGTGATGGCGCGCGACGCGGTCGACCACGCCGTCCGCGACTGGGACCGCGCTCCGGGCAGCATCACCGAGCGGGTGCCGTTGATGGGGGCGTACGCCTACGAGGCGCGCACCAACCAGCGGGTCGCGCTCAGCAGGTCGTCCGGCCTGGAGGTCGGCGTCGTCGACCACCTGCTCGGACGGTTCGGCGGCCTCGTCGACGAGGTGCTCGAGCTCGTCGAGCGCCGGCCCGAGCTGGGCCGGCCCCTGCCCGGCGCGGAGGACTACCTCTCGGCGGAGATCGTCTACGCCGTGACCCACGAGGGGGCGCGCCACCTCGACGACGTGCTGACCCGCCGTACGCGCATCTCGATCGAGACGTTCGACCGCGGGACGTCGGCGGCCCGGCCTGCGGCGGAGCTGATGGCCGGCGCGCTGGGGTGGGACGCCGCCACCACCGACGAGGAGGTGGACCACTACCTCCGACGCGTGGAGGCCGAGCGGCAGAGCCAGCTGATGCCCACCGACCAGGAGGCCGACGAGGCGCGGGTCAGCGCGCCGGACATCGTCCCCGGCTGAGCCGGCTCCGCCTCGTCCGGCTCGGGGTCATCCGACGCCGAAGGCCTCGCGCAGGCCGG
The DNA here is from genome assembly GCA_902805885.1 of uncultured Nocardioides sp. GTDB lineage: Bacteria > Actinomycetota > Actinomycetes > Propionibacteriales > Nocardioidaceae > Nocardioides. The sequence goes on from CADCUM010000104.1 coordinate 10,657, forward strand.
AGCGGCGTCCGTCGCGCTCCAGCGCGTCGGCGACCTTGCCGACAGGTCGGGCGCCGGGCCACACGTGGAGCACCATCAGCGCCAGCGAGATCGCGGCGCCGACGACGTAGGTGAGGAAGCCGCCCTCGCTCACGACGAAGGCGACGGCGATCGACACGATGGCCACGGACTCGGCGAGGGCGAAGCGCAGGATCATCGTGGCCTGCCATCGCGTGCGGGTCTGGTTCTCGACCTCCGCGTCGCTCAGGGAGGCCGAGAGCGGCTCGGCGCGGTAGCCGACGGCCTCCACCATCAGGTGGACCGCGACACCGAGGGCGAGCAGGCCTGCCAGGACCAGGACCGGGGGGCTGGACATGTCGTCCTGGCCCAGCACGAACCAGAGCGAGGTGCCGATCAGCACCAGCGCGGACATGAGTGTGGCAGCGAGGACTCGCGTGGAGGCGGCCCAGTCGGCGCCGCGGTCGGTGGGGGTCGACATGGGGGTGACCCTAGTGGACCGCGGTCGTCGCGGCTGTTGGACAAATCACCTGGAAATGTCAAATGCCGGGACGATGTGACCGACCAGTAGCATCCGGCCCGCCACCGGCCTACCCTTCGGGGATGAGCGAGCAGAGCCCTGCGTCCGGACCCCTCGGGAACCTCGCCGGCGGGCCGCACGACCCCGAGCACGACGCCACCGCCGCCTACGCGCTCGACCGGGGGTACGTCGCCGGGCTGACCCGCCGGATCGTGAGCTCGACCGGCCGGACAGCGCCCGTGTGGTCGCCTGTCGGGGGCATCCCGCTCGCGCACCTGCCGCAGTCGAGCCCCGCCGACGTCGCCGAGGCCTTCGCGCGGGCCCGGCGGGCGCAGGTCGCGTGGGCCCGCACCTCGCTGGACGAGCGGTCCGCGGCGCTGCTCCGCCTGCACGACGTGGTCCTCGACCGCCAGGAGGAGCTCATCGACCTCGTCGTCTGGGAGTCGGGCAAGGCCCGCAAGGACGCCTACCTCGAGGTCGCTCACGTCGCGCTCACCGCCCGCTACTACGCGCGCACCGCCCACGAGCACCTCGACACCCGCCGGGTCGGCGGCATGTTCCCGGTCCTGACGCGCACCGAGGTCAACCGGGTCCCCAAGGGCGTGGTGGGCGTCATCTCGCCCTGGAACTACCCGCTCACGATGGCGCTCTGCGACGGGCTGCCGGCGCTGCTGGCCGGCAACGCCGTCGTGGCGAAGCCGGACGCCCAGGTCATGCTGACCGCGCTGCTCGGCGCCCAGATGCTCGAGGAGGCCGGCTTCCCGGCGGAGATCTGGCAGGTGGTCGCCGGACCCGGCCCCGAGGTGGGCGGGGCGGTGGTCGCGGAGGCCGACTACGTCGCCTTCACCGGCTCCACCGCCACCGGCCGCGCGATCGCGCGGCAGTGTGCCGACCGGCTCGTCGGCTGCTCGCTCGAGCTGGGCGGGAAGAACCCGATGCTGGTGCTCCGCGACGCCGACGTCCACCGGGCGGCCGAGGGCGCCGTACGAGCGGTGTTCTCCAACGCCGGTCAGCTGTGCGTCTCGATGGAGCGGCTCTACGTCGCCGACCAGGTCTACGACCGGTTCGTCGACGCCTTCGTCTCGCGGACGCGGGCCATGACGCTCGGAGCCAGCCTCGACTGGAGCGTCGACATGGGCTCGCTGATCTCCCAGCAGCAGCTCGACACCGTGACCAGGCACGTCGAGGACGCCGTCGCCAAGGGCGCCCGCGTCCTGACCGGCGGGAACGCCCGGCCCGACCTCGGTCCCTTCGTCTTCGAGCCGACGATCCTCGAGGGCGTCACCGCGGACATGGAGTGCTTCGGCACCGAGACCTTCGGCCCGGTCGTCTCGCTCTACCGCTTCCACAGCGAGGACGAGGCGGTGGAGCGTGCGAACGACGGGCTCTACGGCCTCAACGCCTCCATCTACACGCGGGACACCCGCCGCGGCCGTGAGCTGGCGCGCCGCGTCAGGTGCGGCACGGTCAACGTCAACGAGGCGTACGCCGCCACCTTCGGCTCGCTGGGCGCGCCGATGGGCGGCATGCGTGAGTCGGGCATGGGCCGCCGCCAGGGTCCCGAGGGGGTCCACCGCTACACCGAGTCACAGTCGGTCGCCGTCCAGCGGCTGCTGCCGATCGCGCCCGTGATGGGCATGTCGGAGGAGGTCAACGCGAAGGTCATGACGGGTGCGCTGCGCCTCCTCAACAAGCTGGGCCGGGCGTGACGTCCCCCCGCCACTACGACGTCCTCGTCATCGGCTCCGGCTTCGGCGGCTCCGTCACCGCGCTCCGGCTGACCGAGAAGGGCTACTCCGTCGGGGTGCTCGAGGCGGGCGCGCGGTTCGAGGACGGCGACTTCCCGTCGACGTCCTTCGACGCGAAGCGCTTCCTCTACGCGCCGGCGCTGGGGATGTACGGCATCCAGCGGATCGACATGGTCAAGGACTGCCTGATCCTCGCCGGCGCGGGGGTCGGGGGAGGGTCGCTCGTCTACGCCAACACGCTCTACGAGCCGCTCGACGCCTTCTACCGTGATCCGGCCTGGGCCGGCATCACGGACTGGAAGGCCGAGCTGGCGCCGTTCTACGACCAGGCCAAGCGGATGCTCGGCGTCGTCACGAACCCCCTGCACACGCCGGCCGACGAGGTGATGCGCAAGGTCGCCGAGGACATGGGGGTGGGGGACACCTTCCACCCGACGCCCGTCGGCGTGTTCTTCGGCGGCCCCGAGGCGGTGGGCGGCGAGCGCGTGCCCGACCCCTACTTCGGCGGGGCCGGGCCCGACCGCAACGCGTGCCTCAACTGCGGCGAGTGCATGACCGGGTGTCGCCACAACGCCAAGAACACGCTGGTCAAGAACTACCTCCACCTCGCCGAGCAGGCGGGCGCCCGGGTGCACCCGCTCACCACCGTCACGCGCGTCCGCCCGCGGGCCGGCGGCGGGTACGAGGTCGAGACGCGCTGGACCAAGGCGAAGCTGTCGCGCCGTACCGCCACCAGGACCTTCACCGCCGACCAGGTCGTCTTCTCCGCGGCCGCGCTCGGCACGCAGAAGCTGCTCCACCGGCTCAAGGCGGAGGGCGACCTGCCCCACGTGAGCGACCGGCTCGGCGTGCTGACCCGCACCAACTCCGAGGCCATCCTCGGCGCCCTGGCCCCGGACCTCTCGACCGACTACACCCGCGGCGTCGCGATCACCTCCTCCTGGCACCCCGACGAGTTCACCCACATCGAGCCGGTGCGCTACGGGCGGGGCTCCAACGCCATGGCGCTGATGCAGACGGTGCTGGCCGACGAGGTGCCGGGCACGTCGCGGGTCCGCACCTGGCTGCGGGAGCTGTGGTCCCAGCGCCGCGACGCGATCAGCCTCTACGACCTGCGGCACTGGTCGGAGCGGACCGTCATCGCCCTGGTGATGCAGACCATCGACAACTCGATCACCACCACCGGGGTCAAGGGTCGCCTCGGCTGGCGGATGACGAGCCAGCAGGGCCACGGGACCCCCAACCCGACCTACATCGCGGTCGCCTACGACGCCGTACGGCGGATGGCCGACGTCATCGGCGGGACCCCCGGCGGCAACATCGGGGAGCCGTTCAACCGGCCGCTCACCGCGCACTTCATCGGCGGCTGCACGATCGGGGACTCCCCGGAGACCGGTGTGGTCGACCCGTGGCAACGGCTCTACGGCCACCCCGGGCTCCACGTCGTGGACGGCTCGGCGATCTCGGCGAACCTCGGCGTGAACCCGTCGCTGACGATCACCGCCCAGGCGGAGCGGGCGATGGCGTACTGGCCCAACAAGGGCGAGGCCGACCCGCGCCCGGCGCTCGGGCAGCCGTACGAGCCGCTGGCGCCCGTGCCGCCGAGGAGCCCGGTCGTGCCGGAGGCCGCGCCCGGAGCGCTCCGCCTCCCCGTCGTCGCCGTCAGCTGAGAACTTTCTCGCGATATCTCGCCCCGGTCCCGTAACCACCTCACCGAGGGGTCGTTGGCCTGATGAGAGATCCGGCAGTCATGCTCCCTCCCAAGGGCCGGGTCTCTGCCGTCCAGGCACTGTGCGCAGCTGCGTGGGCACACCACCAGGGCCCGACCACCCTCCCTCCCCCGGTCGGGCCCTGGTGCACGTTCCGGGGAGGGCGGTCTGGCCGGCGGGCCCGACGCTGCGCCTGATCATCCGGTCCCTCGCGCGGTCGGGCCCTGGTGCACGTTCCGGGGAGGGCGTCGCGCGCCGATAGACTCCACCCGTGACGCACATCCCCGAGCACGACCTGGTCCTCGTCGTCGACTTCGGTGCCCAGTACGCCCAGCTGATCGCGCGTCGGGTCCGCGAGGCGCGGGTCTACTCCGAGATCGTGCCGCACACGGTGCCGGTCGCCGACATGCTGGCGCGCAACCCGAAGGCGATCATCCTCAGCGGTGGTCCGTCGAGCGTGTACGCGGAGGGCGCGCCCGGCATCGACCGAGCGGTCTTCACCTCGGACATCCCCGTCTTCGGGATGTGCTACGGATTCCAGCTGATGGCGCAGGGCCTCGGCGGCGAGGTCTCCCACACGGGCGTGCGCGAGTACGGGCGCACCCCTGTCCGGGTCGGCGACGGCGGCACGCTCCTGGCCGGGCTGCCGGAGGAGCACCGGGTCTGGATGTCGCACGGTGACTCGGTCGCACGAGCCCCTGAGGGGTTCTCGGTGCTCGCCTCGACCGACGCCACCCCCGTGGCGGCCTTCGAGGACGTCGCCCGCGGACTCGCCGGTGTCCAGTGGCACCCGGAGGTGCTCCACACCGAGCACGGGCAGCGGGTGCTCGAGCACTTCCTCCACGAGATCGCCGGCTGCCGGCAGACGTGGACCATGCTCAACATCGCCGAGGAGCAGATCGAGCGGGTCCGCGAGCAGATCGGCGATGCCGGCCTGGCGATCTGCGGCCTGTCCGGTGGCGTGGACTCCGCGGTGGCCGCGGCGATCGTGCAGCGCGCCGTGGGCGACCGGCTCCACTGCGTCTTCGTCGACCACGGCCTGCTGCGTCAGGGGGAGGCGGAGCAGGTCGAGCGCGACTTCGTCGCAGCGACGGGCGTCAACCTCCACGTCTACGACGCGCAGGAGGCCTTCCTCGACGCCCTCGCCGGCGTCACCGACCCGGAGGAGAAGCGCAAGATCATCGGGCGCGAGTTCATCCGCGCCTTCGAGGCGGCCGAGGCCGACGTGCTCGGCGAGGCGGCGCAGTCGGGCGACAAGGTCGGCTTCCTCGTCCAGGGCACCCTCTACCCCGACGTCGTCGAGTCCGGCGGCGGCGCGGGCACGTCGAACATCAAGTCCCACCACAACGTCGGGGGTCTGCCCGAGGACCTCGAGTTCGAGCTCGTCGAGCCGCTGCGCACCCTCTTCAAGGACGAGGTCCGCCTCGTCGGCGAGCAGCTGGGCCTTCCGGCCGAGATCGTCTGGCGCCAGCCGTTCCCCGGTCCGGGGCTGGGCATCCGGATCATCGGCGAGGTCACCCGCGAGCGTCTCGACATCCTCCGCCGCGCCGACGCCATCGCGCGCGAGGAGCTGACCCGCGCGGGGCTGGACCGCGACATCTGGCAGATGCCCGTGGTCCTGCTGGCCGACGTCCGGTCGGTGGGCGTCCAGGGCGACGGCCGCACCTACGGCCACCCCGTCGTGCTGCGTCCCGTCACGTCGGAGGACGCGATGACCGCCGACTGGGCGCGCCTGCCGTACGACGTCATGGAGCGCATCTCCACCCGCATCACCAACGAGGTCGCCGAGGTCAACCGGGTCACCGTCGACATCACGTCGAAGCCGCCCGGGACCATCGAGTGGGAGTGAGCCGCGCACCCTGGCCTGCGGATCCTCGACGCGCCATCAGCCGGCTGTCGAACGCCCCGCTTCGGCTCAGTCGCCCCGCTTCGGCTCAGTCGTCCCTGGCGATCAGCTGGTCTATCCACCGGTCGTAGCGCTCGTGGCGACGGTCGACCGAGCCGTCGAGCCGCATGAGCAGCTCGGGACGGTCGAGGGACTTCGTCGTGTAGTTGTCCGAGCCGGTCAGCACGAAACGGACGGGACCGGTGTCGCTGCTGTCACCGGGGTGGCTCACCAGCGTGAGCTTGTGGTGCACGTCGCCGTCGTCGAGCACGCCCGGGTGCACCTCGACGCCGGAGGCCTCGAGCACCTCGCGGACCTGGGGCCCGGTGCTCTTGCCGAGCACGACCTCGACGTCGGCTCCGGCCGCGTCCTTGGCCGCCAGCAGCTGCGCCAGGCCGAGGCCACGTGCGTCGAGCCACGCGTACATGACCACGCGGATCCGGGCACCCTCGGGCGGGACCGCGGCCAGCTGCTGGCGCACCGGGTCGCTGACCTGGTCGTAGCCGGGGAAGAACCACGCGCGGTCGGCGCCGAGCTCGACCGGCCCGGCCGGGCCCACGCCGGGCAGCTCGCGCCGCAGCTGCAGGAAGCGTCGGTCGAAGATGCGTCGTACGTCGCGATCGCCGACGTAGACGACGACGTCGTTGTACTGCCGCGCCGACTGGTAGGTGAGGTTCATGGAGCCGACGAGCACCACGTCGCGCGTCGACCCGGTGCGGGTGAACGACCAGGTCTTCTGGTGCAGGTCGCCGGCGGCGAGCCGGAGGGAGGAGCGCGCTCCCACGTCGGTGCCGAGCTCATCGCGCAGGAGGGCCGGTGCCACCCAGTCGCCCGACTCGCTGCGGTCGACGACCACCTGGACGTCGACGCCGCGACGGTGGGCGGCGACCAGCTCCTCGGCGACGGGCACGAACGAGAACGAGTTCCCCACGATGCGGATCCGCTCGCCCTCGGGCGTCTCGCGCACGAGGGAGACGAGCTTGCGGAAGGTGGCGTTGTCCTCCTCCGGCGACGCCGGCCCCGCCAGGAGCACGCCCGTGCGTGCGCGGTAGGGCTTGTCGCCGGAGTCCTTCCCCGCCGCTCGGCCGTCGACCGGCACCCGTCGGCCATCGCGGTCACGGTCGTCGCCGCCCGCGATCGCCATCGCGAGGACCGCCATCACGAGCGCGACCACGACTGCGACCACGACTGCGACCGGCCGTGAGCTGGCCGATCGCCGACCACCCTCGGATGGACGGCCTCGACGGACCTCTTGCTCACGGTGAGGGAGGTCTGCGGCTGTGCGGGCCGGGTCCCTCTTGAACTGCAACATGGCCACCATCGTGCCCGCCGCGGTCGCGAACGACACCGGGACCACGCCGACGGCACGACCGGCGCCGTCGGTCTACGTGCGCCTGGTGAAGCGGACCTGGCCGTGCTTGTCGAGGGTGTGGTGGTAGGTGGGGTCGTGGATGCGGCGG
>CADCUM010000105.1 GCA_902805885.1 uncultured Nocardioides sp.
TCGTAGGCCGCGTCGAGGCGGGATGCGCGTGGTTGGTCGGGGACTCCGCTCAGGTCCGCGAGGTACTCCACCGCCTCGAGCGTGCCGGCGACCAGCTCGTGCGCCAGCGTGCCGGTCTCGACGCGATGGCCCGGGGGCGAAGGGTCAGCGACCCGCACCCGGTCGGTCGGGAGCTCCGCCGCGAGCGACGGGGTCAACGCAGCGATGCCGAGGTGCGGACCGCACCACTTGTAGGCGGAGGTGAGGAGCACGTCGAGCCCCCACTGCTCCTTGCGCACCCGCCGGTGCGGCGTGAAGTGCACGGCGTCGGCCCACGCCAGCGCCCCGACGCGGTGCGCCGCCGCGACGACACGTTCGACGGGCGTGATCGAGCCGAGCGCGTTCGAGGCGAGGGTGAAGGCCACGACCCGGGTCCGCTCGGTCAGCAGTGACTCGAGGTGCTCGACGTCGAGCGTGCCGCCCGCGGTGCCTCGTGCCACGTCGACCTCCAGCCCGCGGTCCCGGGCGACCTGGAGCCACGGACTCACGTTGCCCTCGTGGTCGAGCTCGGTCACCACGATGCGGTCCCCAGGGGAGCAGGTGCGCGCCACGGCGTGCGCCAACGCGAAGTTCAACGTCGTCATGCTCCCGCCGAACGCGACGCCGGCCGGGTCCGCACCGAGGAGGTCGCCGACGGCGGCCTTCGCATCGTCGATGAGCTGCTCGGTCTCGAGGGCGGCTGCGAAGTGTCCGTCGGTGTTCGAGTTGGAGTGCTGGAAGTAGGCGACCACACGGTCGATCACCCGTTGGGGGACCTGCGTCCCCCCGGGGCCGTCGAGCCATGCGACCGTACGACCACCGACCTCGCGCGTCAGGGACGGGAACTGCGCCCGCACCGCATCCAGGTCCAGGCCGCCCTCGGCGGCAGGGCCGGGGTCAGAGCTGCGGGCCTGCGCACCCGAGCTCATGAGGACGCCATCCGCGCCGACCGGTACCGGCACCGGGGCGATGGGCTCGAGTGGACGACGGGCGCTGGCGCAGGGAGTACGCGACGGAGAGGCACACAGCACCGTAGCCCGGTGTCGTGAGCGCGACAACCACTGCCGTCGTCGGTCAGTCGTCTGCTCGGACGGCTGCTGCAGCACGAGGGCCCCCGACCCGCATCTACGGGTCAGGGGCCTCTGGTGGAGCCGCCTGTCAGAATCGAACTGACGACCTAATCATTACGAGTGATTCGCTCTACCGACTGAGCTAAGGCGGCGCGCTGCCCGGCGAGGGTCGAGGACCGGCCGGGCAACCCGGAAAGGATAGCGCCCGCCCGCAGCGCGGTCGAAATCCCCCTAGCAGTCGGTCCCGTCCTCCGGCACGACGCCCTCGATGAGGTAGTCCTCGACGGCGTAGTCGACGCACTCGTTCTTCATGTTGTAGGCGGTGTGGCCGTCGCCGTCGCGCCGTACCAGCACCCCCGACTCGAGCTGGTCGGCGAGCGCCTCGGCCCACCTCAGCGGGGTCGCCGGGTCGCGGGTGGTGCCCAGCACGAGGATCGGGGCGGCACCCTCGGCGCGGATGTCGAGCGACTCCTCCGACGACGTCACGGTCAACCCCCCGCATCCCGCCAGTCCCCAGGCGAAGACCCGGCCGAACGTCGGGGACGCCTCCTCGAACTCCGCGAACTGCGCCGGGACCTCCGAGACCGGGATGGACGTCGGGTCGTCGAGGCAGTTGATCGCGTAGATCGCCTCCGTCGAGTTGTCCGTGTAGCGGCCGTCCTCGCGCGAGGTGTAGAGGTCGGAGAGCTGGAGCAGGGGTGCACCGTTGCCCTCGAGGCCCGCCGTCAGCGCGGCCGAGAGGGCGTACCAGTAGTCGCTGTTGTAGAGCGGGGCGACGATGCCGTAGAACGCGTTGCCGACCCGCAGCTCACGGTCGCCGGCGGGCAGCGGCTGCTGGTCCACCGCGTCCAGGAAGTCGCTGATCGTCTGCAGCCCCTCCTCCACGCTGTCGCCGAGGAAGCAGTCGTCGGTGACGTCGAGGCAGTTCTGCACGTAGGCGCGCAGCGCCGTCTCGAACCCCGCCGCCTGCTCGAGCGACAGCTGCCTGTTGTCGAGGGACACGTCGACCGCGCCGTCGAGGACGAACCGGCCGACCCTCTCGGGGAACAGCTCGGCGTAGGTCGCGCCGAGCTTGGTGCCGTACGACGCGCCGAAGTAGGTCAGCTCCTCCTCGCCCAGAGCCGCGCGCAGGACGTCCATGTCGCGCGCCGCCTCGATCGTGGTGACGTGGCCGAGGAGCTCGCCCGTGCGCTCCGCGCACGAGGCACCGAAGGAGCGGACGGAGTCGATGAACTCCTGCTCCTCTGCCGGGGTGTCCGGGTCGGGGTCGCCGGCGATGTAGTCGTCCATCTCGGCGTCGGTGAAGCAGTCGACGGGCGCGGAACGGCCGGTGCCGCGCGGGTCGAAGCCGACGATGTCGAACTGCTCGAGGAGGGGTCGGCGGAAGACCAGGCTCGCCGCGGCGGCGTACTCCGTGCCCGGCGCCCCGGGTCCGCCGGGGTTGACCACCAGCGAGCCGGTGGGCTGGCCCTGCGCCGGGACACGGAGCAGGGCCAGGTCGATCGTCTCGCCCCGGGGCTTCTCGTAGTCGACCGGGACCTCGAGGGTGGTGCAGTGGTGCTCGGTGTTGCTCTCGCACGGCTTCCAGGCGAGGACCTGGGAGTAGAACGCGCGCAGTGACGGCTCCGGCGCCTCGGTCACGCTCTCCTCCGGCGGCGTCGGGGAGGGCCGTGGCGGCCGGGAGGAGGTGCGGGGGGAGTCCTCCGCGATCGTGTTGAGCACCACGAGCCCGACGGACCCGATGGCCGCGAGGAACAGCGCCACGACCGCGACCACACCGACGATCTTCTTCACGAGGCACGCCTCTCCGGGTCGATCCGCAGGGCGACCGTCATCGACTCCAGCGCGAGCTGTGGGGGCACGTTGAACTCCAGCATCTGCTCGCGGGCGGTGAACACGGCATCGACCATCCGCAGCAGCTGTTCCGGGGCGGCCGCACGCGCGATGGCGGCGACGTCACCGCGGATCTCCTCGTTGACCAGCTGCCCGGCGGCACCGGCGGACAGGGCGATGGCGTCGCGGTAGACCGAGACGAGGTCCATCAGGCACCGGTCGACGACGTCGAGCACGCGCCGCTTGGCCCGCGTCCGCTGACCGTCCTCGAGCCGCTTGAGCGCCGCGGCGTACTCCCGAGGCCGACGGCCCCGCTCCTCGACACCGTAGGCGGCGTCGAGGTCGACCTTCTCGCGCGCGTCGAGCTCGCTCGTGATCGCGGCTGCCTCCTCCTTGGCGACCTCGTGGAGGTTGGTCGCGGCACTCATCGCCGCGCCGAGCGTGGTCATCTGGGCGGCGAGCCGGACGACCTCGTTGCGCCGGTTGCGGGTGGCCTCGTCGCGGGCGATCGCACGGGCCCGGCCGATGTGGCCCTGGCTCGCCCGGGCGGCGTGCGCCGCGAGGGGCTCCGGCACGCCGAGGGAGCGGACGAGGAAGGCGGCCACCTCGGTGGCGGTCGGCGTCGTGAGCGTGACGAGGCGGCACCGCGAGCGGATCGTCGGCAGGACGTCGTCGACGGTCGGCGCGCAGAGCAGCCAGACGGTGCGCGGGGTGGGCTCCTCGATGGCCTTGAGCAGCGCGTTGCAGGCCTGGTCGGTGAGCCGGTCGGAGTCCTCGACGACGAGGACCTGCCACCGGTCGCCTGCGGGGGCCAGCGCCGAGCGGCGGACGAGGCCACGGACCTCGTCGACCCCGATCGAGAGCTTCTCGGTGCGGATGACGGTCACGTCGGCGTGGCTCCCGGCACGCACCGTGCGGCAGGAGTGGCACTCGGCGCACCCGGTGCGGGCCTCGCACTGCAGCGCGGCCGCGAGCGCCAGCGCCGCGTTGGACCGCCCCGAGCCGGGCGGCCCGGTGAAGAGCCACGCGTGCGTCATGCCCTGTCCTGACGCGGCGGCCCGGAGCGACTCCACGACCGGTCGCTGTCCGACGAGGTCGTCCCAGACGGTCATCGCGCCTCCAGCAGGGCGCTGACGCGCTCGGTGATCGTGGCCCCGAGGTCGCCGACGGCTCCCCTGGCGTCCAGGACGAGGTAGTGGTCGGGGTCGGCGGCAGCCAGGTCGAGGAAGCCCTGGCGCACGCGCTGGTGGAACTCCAGCGACTGCCCCTCGATCCGGTCCCGCTCGGTGAACCGCTCCAGACCGGCCTGCGGCTCGAGGTCGAGGACGACGGTGAGGTGGGGGCGCAGGTCGCGCGTGGCCCAGCGGGCGACGGACTCGACCTCCGCCACGTCGAGCGTCCGGCCGGCCCCCTGGTAGGCGAGCGTCGAGTCGACGTAGCGGTCGGTGATGACGACCTCGCCACGAGCCAGCGCGGGGAGGACCACCTGCTCGACGTGCTCGGCCTTGTCGGCGGCGTAGAGCAGCGCCTCCGTGCGGTCGGCGAGGTCGCCCGTCGCCGGGTCCAGCACGATGCGCCGTACCTCCTTGCCGACCGGGGTGTCGCCCGGTTCGAAGGTCAGCAGCACGGTCTCGCCCCGCTCGACCAGCCGCTCGCGGAGCAGGCGCGCCTGGGTGGACTTCCCGGCCCCCTCGCCGCCCTCGAAGCACACGAAGAGACCGTGCTCTGAGAAGACGCCTGCGCTCACGGGCCCACCCTACGGGCGGGCTGCGACAGAGGAGGCCGTACGGCGTGAGCAGGGGGCGTACTGTCGAGCCGTGGGGCCGTCCAGGCCCCCTCTCAGAGAGACCCGCCATGAGCGACAAGTCGCCGCGCCAGAGCATGACCAAGAAGACCGGCAAGTCCATCAAGGAGAAGCGCGCCGAGAAGCGCGACAAGGGAAATGCTGCCACCTTCTCCGACCAGGTGCACCCGCAGAAGAAGAAGTGAGTCCGGAACGGGACTGATCGGCGGCCCACGGCGCTAGGCTCCCTCCACCACGGGGTCAGCGGCGGGGGGACGGCATGGCGATGGACACTGCACCGGCCCCTGCATCCGCGTCGCGGCCCGCCCCCGCCGGGGAGTGGGACCGCTACGACCGGATCGTCGGCTGGACCCTCATGCTCCTGCTGGCGGGCCTGGCGGCCGGGATGCTCGTCCAGGGCACGCGAACCTCCTCGCTGGCCGACATGGAGTCACACGTCGCCACCGGTGAGGTACGGCAGGTCGAGGTCATCGGCGAGCACCTGCCACCGGGCAGCGACGGCTACACCATGGTGGAGGTGGTGTGGCGGACGGGCGTCGTCCGCCAGTCCGCGACCGTGTTCGAGGCCGGCACCGAGCGGGCGGCGCGCCGGGCCCGCCGAAGCGACGCCGACCGGAGGGTCGTCCTGGGCACGGTCGAGGACCACCTCCGCGCGCAGGAACCCGACCTCGCTCTCACCCAGGGGTCCCGACCCTCCTCCGCGATCACCGTCGGGCCGCTGACCGGGCCGGGATGGGTGGGCATCGGCTGGCTCGCGCTCGTCATCGGCTGCCTCGCCATGACGGGCCCCCGGACCTGGCGTGCCAGCGGGTGGGCCTGGGCATGGCTGATCCTGCTCGTGCCGCCGTACGGCGTCCTGGCGTTCCTCGTGCTGGGCGGACCGACCGGCCTGTTCCCGCCGCGGGAGCCCCGCCGGCCCTGGCTCACCGGTGGCTGGGCGTTCCTGCTCGGCCTGCTGCTCGGCGGCGCGACGAACGGGTCCGCCTGACGGGCGATCGCGGAGCCTTCGGCCGCTAGGACCGGCCCGATCCTCCACCGTCGGCTGCCGACGGGGCGATTCCCACCAGCCAGCGCCTCACCCTCAGGCCTCCTTCGCCGCCGCGGTCTTCTTGGCCGCGGTCTTCTTGGCCGTCGTCTTCTTCGCCGCCGTCTTCTTGGCCGCCGACTTCTTCGCCGGCGTCTTCTTCGCGCCCTTCTTGGCCGTCTTCTTGGCCGGGCCCTTCTGGCGACGCTCCTCCAGCAGCTCGGCGGCCCGCTCGAGCGTGATCGACTCCACCGTGTCGTCCTTGCGCAGCGTGGCGTTGAACTCGCCGTCGGTGACGTACTCACCGAAGCGGCCCGCCTTCACGACGACGGGCTGGCCGGACACGGGGTCGTTGCCGAGCTCCTTGAGCGGCGGCGTCGCCGCACCTCGGCCGCGCTGCTTGGGCTGGGCGTAGATCGCCCTTGCCTGGTCGAGGGTGATGCTGAAGATCTGGTCCTCGCTCGTCAGCGAGCGCGAGTCGGTGCCCTTCTTGAGGTAGGGCCCGTAGCGGCCGTTCTGCGCGGTGATCTCGGTGCCGTCGTCGTCGACCCCCACCACGCGCGGGAGGTCGAGCAGCCGCACGGCGTCCTCGAGGGAGACGGTGTCCAGGGTCATCGTCGAGAACAGCGAGCCGGTGCGGGCCTTGGCCGACTTGGGCGCGTCCTCGGGGAGGACCTCGGTGACGTAGGGCCCGTAGCGCCCGTTCTTGGCGACGATCGTCAGCCCCGTGTCGGGGTGCTGGCCGATGACCTGCTCCTCCCCCGCGGGGTTCGCGAGCAGCTCCTTCGCCTTGGCCACGGTCAGCTCGTCGGGCGGCAGGTCGTCGGGCACGTTCGCACGCACGGGCGCCCCGGCACCGTCCTCGCCCGGGCCCTCGACGTACGGGCCGTAGCGCCCCACCCGCAGCGCGATGCCGTCCTCGGTCGTGCCGATCGGGAAGGTCGCCATCTCCTTGGCGTCGATGTCGCCGAGCTCGGTGACGAGGGTCTTGAGCCCGGTGACGTCGCCGCCGCCGAAGTAGAACTCGGCGAGCTCCGTGGCGCGGTCCTTGCGACCGGCGGCGATCTCGTCGAGCACGTCCTCCATGTCGGCGGTGAACTCGTAGGACACCTGCCGGGGGAAGTGCTCCTCCAGGAGGCGGACCACGGAGAACGCCAGCCAGGCCGGCACCAGCGCCGTGCCCTTCTTGTAGACGTAGCCGCGGTTGAGGATCGTGCCGATGATCGAGGCGTACGTCGACGGGCGGCCGATCTGGCGGTCCTCGAGCTCCTTGATGAGCGTGGCCTCGGTGTAGCGCGCCGGCGGCTTGGTCTCGTGGCCCTCCGGCGTGATCGAGGCGGCCGAGACGGCCGCGCCCTCGACGAGGTTGGGCAGCCGCGTCTCGGCGTCGTCGCGACGCTTCGAGGCGTCGTCGATGTCCTCGACGTAGGCCTTGAGGAAGCCGTGGAAGGTGATCGTGCGGCCGCTCGCCGAGAAGACCACGTCACGGCCGTCGGAGGCCCGGCCGCCGAGCCGGACGGTCACCGAGCTGCCGACGGCGTCCTTCATCTGGGAGGCGACGGTCCGCATCCAGATCAGCTCGTAGAGCCGGAACTGCTCGCCGGTCAGCCCCGTCTGGGCGGGGGTGCGGAACGTGTCGCCGGCGGGACGGATGGCCTCGTGGGCCTCCTGGGCGTTCTTGACCTTGGAGGCGTAGGTGCGGGGGGCGTCGGGGAGGTACTCCGCACCGTAGAGCTCACGCACCTGGTCGCGGGCCGCGCCGACCGCCCCGCCCGAGAGCGTGGTCGAGTCGGTGCGCATGTAGGTGATGTGGCCGTTCTCGTAGAGCCGCTGCGCCACCGACATCGTCACGCTCGCGCTCATCCCGAGCTTGCGCGAGGCCTCCTGCTGCAGCGTGGTGGTGCGGAACGGCGGGTAGGGCGAGCGGCGGTAGGGCTTGGACTCCACCGAGCGCAAGTCGTACGACGTCTCCGACAGACCGGAGGCCAGCGCCTCCGCCTCGGCGCGGGTCAGCTGGACCCGCTCCGCCTTCCCCTTGAGCGTGCCGGTGTTGTCGAAGTCGGCGCCGCGGGCCACTCGGACGTCGTCGATGCTGTGGAGCTTGGCCGGGAACATCCGCGGGTCGTGGCCGGTGCCGGCGTCGAACGTCGCGTCGAGGTCCCAGTAGGAGGCGACCTTGAACTTCATCCGCTCGCGCTCGCGGTCGACGACCAGCCGGGTCGCGACGGACTGCACGCGACCGGCGGACAGGCCGGACATGACCTTCTTCCACAGCACGGGCGAGACCTCGTAGCCGTAGAGGCGGTCCAGGATGCGGCGCGCCTCCTGGGCCTCGACGAGGTCGTCGTTGATCTGTCGGGGGTTCTCGACGGCAGCGAGGATCGCCGACTTCGTGATCTCGTGGAAGACCATCCGGTGGACCGGCAGCCCCTTCGGGGGCTTCAGCTCGTCGAGCAGGTGCCAGGCGATCGCCTCGCCCTCGCGGTCCTCATCGGTGGCGAGGTAGAGGGCGTCGGCCTCCTTGACGAGCTTCTTGAGCTTGGAGATGTGGCTCTTCTTGTCGCGGGGCACGACGTAGTAGGGCTGGAAGCCGTTGTCGACGTCGACCGCGAGCCGTCCCCACGGCTTGTCCTTGATCGACGCGGGCGTGTCCGCGGCGTTGTTGGGCAGGTCGCGGATGTGACCGATCGAGGACTCGACGACGTAGTCCTTGCCGAGGTACCCACCGATGGTGCGTGCCTTGGCCGGGGACTCGACGATGACGAGCTTTGCCACGTGTTCTCCTGCTCCCTGGGTGCTCCAGCGCCGCAACGGTAGCGCCACCGCACCACATCGCCACCGTCCACGCCCCGTCGCAGGGCGCCGGACGGGGCTGGTCCGGGCCCGGAGCGGCCCGTCAGGACCGCTCGTGCCCCGACGCCTCCGGAGGCTTCAACGGGTCGTGCCCGAAGGACATCAGGAGGTGACGCACGTCGTCGTCGTCGGCCTCGGGCTCGAGCTCCTCGCCCCGCAGCGTGCGCACCTGCTCGACGACGACGGCCATGGTGTCGACGTCGTCGGGCGTCAGGTCCGTACGCCGCTTGCCGAGGATCGCCAGCACCTGGTTCCCGAGCTCGTGCTCGGGCAGGACGGCGTCCGGCTCGACGAGCTGGCCGTCCTCCTGGGTCACGTCGGTGCGCAGCCACTCGCCGAGCTCGCGCGAGGTCATGTTGACCACCGTGTGGAACTCCTGCCAGAGGTCGTCGCTCACATGGCTCTCAGCCATCGGGCCTCACTCCTTCTCACGTTCGGGTGGGGTGCTCGTCGGGACTGTCACCGTACGGCGCGGCGCCGACGGCCCGGTCACGTGGTGGCGTCGGGGGTCGTCTCGAAGCGCAGCACGGCGCCGATGCCGTCGGGCAGCAGGCCGACGGGCGCGTGCAGGGCCAGCAGGTCGGCGTCCTGGCCGATGGCCGCGCGCACCATCGCCTCGGCGAGCCTGTCCTGCGCCGGGTCGTCGACCCCGAAGGCCTCGAGCTCCTCGGGCGCCGTCCCGAGCAGGAGCGGCGAGGGGCCGACGTACGCCTGGCGGTCCTCCAGCACGCCGTCGAGCAGGACCAGCGTCTCCACCTGGCCGCGGCGCAGGGCCTCCAGGGTGTCGGCGAGGCCCACGGCGGCGGCGCCGCCCCCGAGGCGGTCGAGCACCGCGTCGATGCGGGCGCCGCGGTGCCGTTGCACGGCGGCGTCGAGCTCCTCCTCGAGGCGCTCGTCGGAGGCGCCCTCGGCCCGGCTGCCGTGCTCCAGGACCTCCAGGCGGTCGGAGACCCGCGCGCTCACCTGGTCGCGCACGCTCGCGACGCTGGTGGGGTCCCCGGTCAGCAGCACGAGATCGATCCGCTCCTTGCCGACGAGGCGGTCGAGGTCCTCGGCCACGGTCTCGGCGTTGCGCTCGATCGAGTCCTCGACACGCATCTGGTAGCGGCGCTGGGACCAGCCGCCGACCTTGACCTTGGTCAGCACGTCGTGGTCGCCCTCGCTGGTCATCTCACGCTGGGCGGGGCTCACGGTCCCGGCCACCGTGATGTCCGCTCCGGAGTGGTCGATGCGGACCAGGGCGTAGCGGACGTCGTCGGCCTCGGCGCGAGCAAGGTCGAGGAGGTGCGCGATGGGTCCGTGGTGCTGGTGGCCCGGCACCGCGCTGGCGACGACCAGATCGATGACGATCCCGCCACCGTGCGCGACGACCACGCGGGACGTCTCGCCGCCGTGCCCGGTGAGCTCCAGGACCCGCTCCGCCACCGTCTCGACGAGCTTCTCGTCGGCGCCGGCGGCTGCCAGCTCGTCGCGCAGGTGCTGGGTGCGCACCTCGACCTCCTGGCCGGCGTTCTCGTTGGTGCGGCTGACGTCGACGTACGCCGTCACGACGTCGCCGTGGAGGTCCGCCGCGGGCCGCAGCGCTGACAGGGGAGCCGTTCGTGGCGTCATGGCCGGCCAGTACCCCGTGACCCGCACGGCATCCCCGGACCGATGTCCGGGATGCCTCACGCGCGATCCTCGCGCTCAGGCGGGGACGAGGTAGCCCTCGGCGACCAGCTCCCGCACGACCGGCAGGTAGGTCGTGACGAGCTCGCCGGGCTCGCGCTGCAGCAGGACCGCGAGCGCCTCGAGCAGCGCGCCCACCGGCAGGTCGCCGTCGCAGGCGCCCACGAGGCCGGCCTCCACGGTGTCGGCGGTCC
This sequence comes from uncultured Nocardioides sp., assembly GCA_902805885.1. Taxonomy (GTDB): domain Bacteria; phylum Actinomycetota; class Actinomycetes; order Propionibacteriales; family Nocardioidaceae; genus Nocardioides. The sequence continues at coordinate 10,465 of CADCUM010000105.1, forward strand.
GCGCGCGCCTGAACCCGCGCTGCTGACGCAGCACGATCGCCTCCGGGTCCTCGGCGCCCGGCTGGCCCACGGTCTCCTGCTGCACGTCCGGGCGGACGACGAGGCTTGACCCGAGGAGGTCCGCGTCGGCCCCCATGACGCGGGTCGTGGTGACGGCGTCACCCCACTCGTGGATCGCCGGCCCGATGGGCTGCTCGACGTCGTACGGCCACTCGAGGAGGTCGTGGCGGCCGACCACGCCCCGGGCGCCGAGCCGGACGTCGATCCACCCGAACCCGACCGCCTCGATCCCTTGGTCCTCGAACCAGGAGAGCCAGGTGTCGTAGCGCGCGGCGTACTCCGGACCGCCGTGGTGGCCGCTGTCCTTGAGCCAGAGCTCGACGTACGACGCGGGGTCGAGACGTTCGCGCTGGACCACGAGCGCGTCGCAGTCGGGGCGGAGCCAGCCGGCGAGGCGCTCGTCCCACGGCTGGTCGCGGTGGACGGCCCAGTTGGCCAGGACCTGCAGCCAGCCGCCGTCGGTGAGGTGGTCGGGCCCGGAGCGCACCAGGTGCTCGACGACCCCGTCGCCGGGGAGGCCGGAGTCGCGGTAGACGAGGCGCTCGCCCGTGGCGGGCGAGATCACGAACGGCGGGTTCGTGGCGATCAGGTCGAACCGCTCGCCGGCGACGGGCTCGAGCAGCGACCCCTCCCGGACGTCCACGGCGACGTCGTTCAGCGCGGCGTTGAAGCGGGTCGTCCACAGCGCCCGGGCGTTGACGTCCGTGGCGACGACGGTCCGCGCGTGGCCCGCGAGGTGGAGGGCCTGCACGCCGCACCCCGTGCCGAGGTCGAGCGCGCGGTCGACCGGCTCCCGGACGGTGAGCTGCGCCAGCGACGTCGAGGCGCTCGAGATGCCCAGCACGTGGTCGCTCGCCACCCGGACCGGTGCGCCGTCGAGCCCCGGCGTGAGGTCGGAGACGACCCAGAGGTCCCGGTCGTCCGCGGCGTAGGGGCGGCAGTCCATCCGCGCCGCCACCTCGCCCCCGCTCGTCGTGAGCAGGCCCTCCCCGGCCAGGCGGTCGACGAGACCCGGCAGGGAGCGGTCAGCCGCCGCCCGCGGCACCGGCGCCTGCAGCAGGAACAGCCGGACCAGCGTCTCGAGCGCCGAGCCCCCCGTCGTACGGCGCAGCCCGGGCATCGTCTCGTTGCGCCCCAGGGCGCGGTGGGCGTCCTCGCCCAGCAGCTCGGCGACGCGGTCGTAGGTGAAGTCCGCGGCGGTCAGCGCCTCGCGGAGCGGCCCGGTGACGTCCATGGGGCCAGCCTGTCAGAGCGCCCCGGCCCTCGACCGGGCGGACGGGACGACGACGGCCCGCCACCTCCGTGGTGGCGGGCCGTCGTGCGGGGGCTTGCGTCAGGCGTGCCGCGGCTGCTCGGTGAGCATCCCGCTGTTGTCGCCGTCGTCGGAGATGGAGACCTCCCGACGCTTGGAGATGATCACCGCCGTGGCGATGATCGCCACCGCCACGAGGGCGATGAGGATGCGCAGGAGATCGTTCTGCTCGTCGCCGACGCTCATCGAGACGATCGCGCTGGCGATGAGGAGCGAGACCAGGTTCATCACCTTGATCAGCGGGTTGATGGCCGGACCGGCGGTGTCCTTGAACGGGTCGCCGACGGTGTCGCCGATGACCGTCGCGGCGTGGGCGTCGGAGCCCTTGCCACCGTGGTGGCCGTCCTCGACGAGCTTCTTGGCGTTGTCCCAAGCGCCACCGGCGTTGGCCAGGAAGACGGCCATCAGGGTGCCGGCGCCGATGGCTCCGGCGAGGAAGCCGGCCAGTGCCGTGACACCGAGGCCGAACCCGACGGCGACGGGTGCCATCACCGCCAGGATGCCCGGTGTGATCAGCTCGCGCAGCGAGTCCTTGGTGACGATGTCGACGACCTTGCCGTACTCCGGACGGCCGGTGCCCTCCATGATCCCGGGGATCTCGCGGAACTGGCGACGCACCTCGTAGACGACCGCGCCGGCCGCGCGGGCGACCGCGTTGATGGCCAGGCCGGAGAAGAGGAAGACGACTGCCGCACCCAGGAGCACACCGACGATGACGGCCGGGTTGAAGACGCTGAAGTCCAGCAGGTACGCCTCGTCGGCGCCGACGTTCGACTCGCGGACGGTCTCGATGACCGTGGTCGCATAGGAGCCGAACAGCGCGGTCGCGGCCAGCACGGCGGTGGCGATCGCGATGCCCTTGGTGATGGCCTTCGTGGTGTTGCCGACGGCATCGAGCTCGGTGAGGATCTGCGCGCCCTGAGGGCTCACGTCACCGGACATCTCGGCGATGCCCTGGGCGTTGTCGGAGACCGGCCCGAAGGTGTCCATCGCGACGATCACGCCGACGGTGGTCAGGAGGCCGCAGCCCGCCAGCGCCACCGCGAAGAGCGAGACCGTCAGGGCGGCGCCGCCGAGCAGGTAGGCACCGAAGACGGCCGCGCCGATGACCAGCGTCGTGTAGACCGCGGACTCGAAGCCGACCGACAGGCCGGACAGGATCACGGTTGCGGCGCCGGTCAGCGAGGTCTTGCCCACGTCCTTGACGGGGCGGTACTCGGTGCCGGTGTAGTAGCCGGTGAGGGCCAGGATGCCGGCCGACATCACGATGCCGATCACCACGGCGGAGGCCGCGATGAAGCGCGGGTCGCCCTCGGCGCCGGCGAGGCCGTCGGCGATGTTGGTGAACTCGGAGAAGCTGCTCGGCAGGTAGACGTAGGCGAGCACGACGCTCGCGATCGCCGCGATCGCCGAGGACAGGTAGAACGCCTTGTTGATCGTGGTGAGGCCGTTCTCCCCGGCCTTGGGCTTGGTGAGGTAGACACCCGCCACCGCCGTGAGCGCGCCGATCGCGGGGATCAGGAGCGGGAACACGAGGCCCTTGTCGCCGAACGCCTGCGAGCCGAGGATCAGCGCGGCGACCAGCGTCACGGCGTACGACTCGAAGAGGTCGGCGGCCATGCCGGCGCAGTCGCCGACGTTGTCGCCCACGTTGTCGGCGATCGTGGCGGCGTTGCGCGGGTCGTCCTCGGGGATGTTGTTCTCGACCTTGCCCACCAGGTCGGCGCCGACGTCGGCCGCCTTGGTGAAGATGCCGCCACCGACGCGCATGAACATCGCGAGGAGGGCCGCGCCGAAGCCGAAGCCCTCGAGCACGTCGGGCGCCTCGTCCTGGAAGAACAGCACCACCAGGCTGGCGCCGAGGAGGCCCAGACCGACGGTGAGCATGCCGACCATCGCGCCGGTGCGCAGGCCGATGGTCATCGCCGGCTCACGGCCGGTGGTCTCTGCGGCGGCGGCGACGCGCAGGTTGGCGCGGACGGCCAGGTTCATGCCGAGGTAGCCGACCGCGGACGAGAACGCGGCACCGACGAGGAAGAACACCGAGCGGAAGATCCGCACGGTCATGTCGTCGGCAGGCAGGAGGAACAGCGCGAAGAAGGCGATCGCCGCGAAGATCCCGAGAGTCCTGAACTGACGCGTCAGGTAGGCGTTGGCGCCCTCCTGCACGGCTTGGGCGATGGTCCTCATGTTGTCGGTGCCCTCGCCGGCGGCCAGCACCTGCTTCCTGAACATCGCCGCCATGCCGAGCGCTGCGAGAGCGATGACGGCGACGATGACGACCAGGACCAGGTTGGTGCCTTCGAGCTCTGGCTCCACGACGGCGGGAAGAATCCCGGTCATGCGCGTCCTCCTAATGTCCGAGTGGGCCATGGACGAGAGTCCATGAACGCGCCGGAGTCTACGCAGAGGTGAGCCGCACCACGGGCAGGGGTGTGGGCTACCTCACACCGCGCGTCGGAGCCGACGCGCAGCGGAGTCCCGAGTCGCACCCGAGGGCGTTCGGCGGACCGCGCAGGGGACCTGCGGAGGGAGCAGGACTCAGCCGGTGGCGGCGATGGAGTCGTGGATGACGAAGACCTTGGCCAGGCCGGTGATCCGGAAGATCTTGAGCAGGCGCTCCTGCGTGCAGATCAGCTCGAGGGAGCCGTCGTGGGCGCGGACCTTCTTCAGTCCGCCGACCAGCACGCCGAGCCCCGTGGAGTCGAGGAACTCGACCGCCTCGAGGTCGATCACGATGTCGTAGGACCCCGCGCCGACGAGCTCGGCGATGCAGTCACGCAGCTTGGGCGCGGTGTAGACGTCGATCTCGCCGCCGACAGCCACGACGGCGCGGTCGTCCACCTCGCGAGTGGCAAGGGTCAGATCCACGACTGCTCCAGGTCCCCGAAATTCGTCAGTCGGGGCGACTGCCCCGCTTGCTTTCGGTGATATCAAAGCATGCCTCGGAAATGTTCGCAGGACTCCGCACAGATTCCCGCGGGAGCCGGACTGGTCCAGTCGCGCTCGAGGCGGCGGCGGTGTCGGCAGGGTTTGCCAGACTGCTGGGGTGAGGACGTCGGGACCGGTGGGCACGCAGGCGGTCGACGCACTCGTCGACCGGCTCGTCTCGGTCCCCGGCCGCGAGGGGCGGCTGCAGCACCTGGAGGTCCTCCCGCCCCGCGAGGCCGTCCACGAGGAGTGGCCCTCCTGGGTGGCGCCGTCGGTGCGCGACGCCTTCGTGGCGTGCGGCGTCGAGCGTCCCTGGCGGCACCAGGCGGTGGCCGCCGATGCCGCCCACGCCGGCGACCACGTGATCGTCTCGACGGGCACGGCGTCGGGCAAGTCGCTGGCCTACCAGCTGCCCGCCCTGTCCGACATCGTCACCCACCGCGGGATCCGCGGCGAACGGGGCGCGGCGGCGCTCTACCTCGCCCCGACGAAGGCGCTCGCCCACGACCAGCTCGCCGGCCTGCGCGGCCTCGGGCTCGACGTACGCCTCTCGGCCCACGACGGCGACAGCAGCCGCGAGGAGCGTGAGTGGACCCGCAACCACGCGGAGTACGTCCTCACCAACCCCGACATGCTGCACCGGTCGCTGCTGCCGTCCCACGCGCGGTGGGCGTCCCTGCTGGGGTCGCTGCGCTACGTCGTGGTCGACGAGTGCCACCACTACCGCGGGGTCTTCGGGGCCCACGTCTCCCACGTGCTGCGGCGGCTCCGGCGCGTCTGCGCGATGTACGGCGCCCACCCGACGTTCGTGCTGGCGTCCGCGACGACCGCCGAGCCGGAGGCGACGGCCTGCCGGCTCACGGGGCTCGACGTCGTCGCGCTGACCCGGGACGACTCCCCCCGGGGCCAGGTGTCGCTGCTGCTGTGGGAGCCGCCCTTCACCTCCCACGCGGGGGAGAACGGCGCCCCCGTGCGTCGCGCTGCCTCGTCCGAGGTCGCCGACCTGCTGGCCGACCTGGTCGCCGAGGACGTCCGCACGCTCGCGTTCGTCCGCTCGCGGCGAGGGGCCGAGCAGGTGGCGCTGACCGCTGCCGAGCTGCTGGCGGAGGTGGACCCGTCGCTGCCCGGCCGCGTCGGCGCCTACCGCGGGGGCTACCTCCCCGAGGAGCGGCGGGAGCTCGAGGCCGCGCTCCGGCGGGGCGACCTGATCGGGCTGGCGGCGACCAACGCCCTGGAGCTCGGCATCGACATCAGCGGTCTCGACGCCGTGCTCATCGCGGGGTTCCCCGGCACGCGAGCCGCGTTCTGGCAGCAGGTCGGCCGGGCGGGGCGGGGCGCCCAGGACGCGCTCGGGATCCTGGTGGCCCGCGACGACCCCCTCGACACCTATCTCGTCACCCACCCGGAGACGTTGATCGGCTCGCCCGTCGAGGCGGCCGTCTTCGATCCCGCCAACCCCCACGTGCTCGGCCCCCACCTCTGCGCCGCCGCGCAGGAGGCGCCGCTGACCGAGGCGGACCTGCCGCTCTTCGGGCCCACCGCGCGCGCGGTGCTCGACGGGGTCACGGAGGCCGGCCTGCTGCGCCGGCGCCCCCGCGGGTGGTTCTGGACGGACCGGCGCCGCGCGTGCGACCTCACCGACATCCGCTCCACCGGCGGCTCGGCTGTGCAGCTGGTCGAGGCGGAGACCGGTCGGGTGGTGGGCACCGTCGACCCCTCCGGCGCCCACAGCACGGCCCACCCCGGCGCCGTCTACGTCCACCGTGGCGAGACCTGGCTGGTGGAGTCCCTGGACCTCGAGCACCACGTGGCGGTCATGCGGCGTGCTGAGCCGCCGTACGCCACGACCGCTCGCGAGGTCACGGACATCTCCGTGGTGCAGACGCGCGAGCGGGTGTCCTGGGCAGGGTGCGTGCTCCACCTGGGCGAGGTCGACGTCTCCCACCAGGTCGTGTCCTACCTCAAGCGCCGGCAGCCCGGCGGGGAGGTGATCGCCGAGGAGCCGCTCGACCTCCCCGAGCGGGCCCTGCGCACGACCGCCGTGTGGTGGACCGTCCCTGACGACGTGCTGGCCGAGACAGGGCTGGCGGCGCTGGACGTGCCGGGAGCAGCCCACGCCGCCGAGCACTGCTCGATCGGCCTGCTGCCCCTCTTCGCGACGTGCGACCGCTGGGACATCGGCGGCGTCTCGACGGCCCGCCACCCCGACACGGGCGTGCTGACCGTGTTCGTCTACGACGGCCACCCCGGCGGCGCCGGCTTCGCCGAACGAGGCTTCCGGTCGGCCGCCGCGTGGCTGGAGGCGACCCGGGAGGCCATCGCGAGCTGTGAGTGCACCTCGGGGTGCCCCTCCTGCATCCAGTCGCCGAAGTGCGGCAACCAGAACAACCCCCTCGACAAGGCGGGCGCCGTCACTCTCCTCGACGCACTGCTCGCCGGGGCTCCGAGGTAGTAGCGCTCCCGGGTCGCGCCCCGGAGGTCGCCGCTCGTGCTCGGGGCCCGGCCGGCGGCTAGGTTGGGAGCGTGCTGGTCCTCGGTCTCGTCCTCCTGCTCCTCGGCCTCCTCGCCGTGGTGGCAGCAGTGTTCACGAGCGAGCCGGGCACCGGCGGCGAGCTCCTCGGGTTCGACGTCACCACCTTCGGATCGTTCGTCCTGGGGATCGCGGCAGGCGCGGCCATCCTCCTGGGGGTCTCCCTCATGCAGCGGGGCACCAAGCGCGCCGTGGCGCACCGTCGACAGCGCAAGGAGCTGGGCCGCCAGAACGACAAGCTGCTCCGGGAGCAGGCGGTCCGCGACGAGAAGACCGTCACGATCGTCGACAAGCGCACCCACGACGACCACCCGGGCTGAGTCAGCACGCTCGCCTCCGGCCGCGGTCCCACGTCACTCAGGCCGGCCCGGCCCGGGCGTCGGCGGTCAGGACGGCCCGCCGTCCTCCCCACCGGGGCCCCGCCACCTCCACCACCACCCACGCCTCGCGTCCACCCACGGAGCAGGACCTGAGGGCGGCGCCGTTGGCCTCCGCGACCATCGCCGCCCGGGCGCAGCCGTCCTCGCCGCGGGCCTCGGCGCCGACGTCGGCCAGGGCGGCCAGGTCGGCGGCGGACTGCGCGCTGCGCTGGGTC
>CADCUM010000106.1 GCA_902805885.1 uncultured Nocardioides sp.
TTGTGGACGTTGACGTAGAAGCTCTCCGGGTTGGCGAGGATCTCCTGCACCTCGCCCGGCGCGAGGCCCTTGCCGGCCTCACCCTCGGTCAGGCAGTCAGCCGCCTGCCCGCCCTGGGGCCAGGCCAGGTTGACCTCGACCGGCCCGTTGGTGCCGGCCGCGCCGCGGTGGATGTGAGCTGCCCGCGGAGCGCCGGGGGCCAGGTCCAGCTCGGCGATCTTGTCGACCTCGATGATGTAGCACAGCGTCGTCGGGTCGCCGTCGATGCCGAAGACATAGGCGCTGCCGCGGCCGTTGGGGTCACCGGCGAGCTTGCGCGAGCCGTCAGGGGCGACCTCGGAGCGGCCGTCGAGGTGGGCCTCGAGCAGCTCGTTGCTGTGCCCCGCCTGAGCGGCCATGGGGGCCAGGACGGCACCGATGCCGAGCCCTGCCGTCGCTGCGATTCCGACCACGAACTTGCTTGCCATGTCGATCTCCTCAGGTTCGAGCGGGCAGATCCCGCCTCATGGCATACGGCACGGACCCCCGCCCCGGATTGGTCCGACACGGAACCGAGTTGCCCCGCGGCACGACAGCGACGCACCATGGTCCCGACGAGGCGGGGCCTGACGAACCCCCTGCGACCCGGCAGAGCGGCCCTCGTCCGCGCGTACGGCGTCTCCGACGAGAGGCCGCGGGTCCTCCGCGGCGAAGGTGTGGTGGCACCGCGACCTAGCCCCCGCCCACACCTCCAGGGCCTCGCCCACCTGGAGGACGCATGAGAACGCCACCGAGAACCCTCTGTCATCACCTGACCACCGCCACCCCCGGCACCACCGTCACCCTCGAGGGGTGGGTGCACCGCCGCCGCGAGCTCGCGCGGGTCACGTTCCTCGTGCTGCGAGACCGCAGCGGCCTGGCCCAGGTGGTGCTGCCCGCGGGCACCCCGGTGCCGCCCGAGGAGACGACCGTCCGGGTCACCGGGACCGCCACCGCGAACGAGCAGGCGCCCGGCGGCGTCGAGGTGACCGACGCGACCGTCGAGGCGCTCACCGAGCCCGCCGCCACCCCGCCGGCCGAGCTGTGGCGTCCCGCGCTCGACGTGTCCCTGCCGACGCTGCTGGACCACGCACCCGTCCTGTGGCGCCACCCGGCCCAACGGGCGCGGTGGGAGCTCGCGGCGGCCTCGCTCCGCGGCTTCCGCGCGACCCTCGACGGCCTCGGGTTCACCGAGGTGGCGACGCCCAAGCTCGTCGCGTCGGCGACCGAGTCCGGCGCCAACGTGTTCCCCGTCGACTACTTCGGCCGGCCGGCGTACCTCGCCCAGAGCCCGCAGTTCCACAAGCAGCAGCTCGTGGGCGTCTTCGAGCGCGTCTACGAGGTGGGGCCGGTCTTCCGCGCCGAGCCGCACGACACCGTGCGGCACCTGGCGGAGTACCGCTCCCTCGACGTCGAGCTCGGGTTCATCCGCGACCACCACGACGTGCTGGCGGTGCTGCGCGAGGTGCTCGCCGGGATGGTCGAGGCGATCCGCGCGCAGGGGTCGGCCGTGGAGCGCACCGGTGCCGTGGTGCCGGACGTCCCCGAGCGGATCCCGGTGATCCACTTCGCCGACGCGCTGCGGCTCGTCGGCGCGCCGGCGGACGAGCCGGACCTCGCTCCGGAGCACGAGCGGGCCCTCGGCGCGTGGGCGCTGGCCGAGCACGGCAGCGACTTCGTCGCGGTGGAGGGCTACCCGATGGCCAAGCGGCCGTTCTACACCCACCCCTGGACGGGTGCTGGTCGAAGGAGGTCCGCGAGCGAGGCGGAGGCGCCAGAGGGCTCGAACAGCTTCGACCTGCTCTTCCGCGGGCTCGAGCTCGTCACCGGCGGCCAGCGCCTGCACCGCGAGAGCGAGTACGACGCCGCGATCCGCGCTCGCGGCGAGGACCCGGCCGACTACGCGTCGTACCTCCAGGCGTTCCGGCACGGGATGCCGCCCCACGGCGGGTTCGCCATCGGCCTGGAGCGCTGGGTGGCGCGGCTCGTGGAGGCGGCCAACGTCCGCGAGGTCACGCTGTTCCCGCGCGACCTGCACCGGCTGACCCCCTGAGGACGGTCGCCGGCGGCCCTCGACGGTCGCCGGCGGCTCAGTCCGGCAGGTCGCCGGTGGCTCAGTCCGGCAGGTCGCCGGCCGCCCGCCTCTCCTCGTCGCTGCGCAGGATGCAGAACTCGTTGCCCTCGGGGTCGGCCATCACCCACCAGCCGCGACCGTCCGCGGTGCGCTGGTCCTCCACGTCGGTCGCGCCGAGCGCCAGCACCCGCTCGTGCTCCTCGTCGCGGGTGGCATCGGTCGGCCGCAGGTCGAGGTGGACGCGGTTGCGGACCTGCTTGGCGTCGGGGACCTCGATGAAGAGGATCCGGTGCGACCCGTCGGGCGAGAGGAGCATGCACTCCTCGTGCCCGGGGAGGTTGGGGTCGTCCGGGTCCTCGGCGTAGCCGATCAGGTCGGCCCACCAGACCGACTGGGCGTGCGCGTCGAGCGCGTTGATCGTGGTGTGGGAGAGCGCGAGCGTCATGCCTGCAGTCGAGCAGGGGCCGGACGCGCACGCAACGGGTTTCGGCTACCCGTCCACCGGGTTCGGGTGGGTGCAGATGACGGTGTCGCTCGGGGTGTAGGTGGTGCTGAACGTCTCCTGCCGCGGTGGCTGGTCGTTGCCGTTGACCGGCTGGAAGTAGCGCTCGACCGTGATGTCGAAGCCGCCGTACCCCTCGTTGGCGTGGCACTGGCGGTCCGGGATGCGTCGCACCTGCGCCGTGGTGATGTTGGTCCGCGGGCCCGTCGTGGTGGTGATGTCCCAGTACTTCGTGGAGTACATCGTGGCGGTCACGACGCCCGACGAGGAGGGCGTCGACGGCGTGAGGCTGGTGTCGATCAGGACGCCGTACGGCGTGTCGTTGCGGAAGCGGAGGTCCACCGCGCCCCAGGCGACGGTCGCCTCCCGGCCGACCGGGTAGCGGTCGATGTAGAACGAGTGGGGCTTGTGCTCGACGTCCTCGAGACCGGCGAAGAACATCGCGTTGAAGAGCGTCGTCGCCATCTGGGAGACGCCACCGCCGAGGTCCTGGACCAGGATGCCGTCACTGATGACGTAGCCCTCGGTGAAGCCGTTCGCGACGGTCCGCTCCCCGACCGTGTCGTTGAGGGAGAAGGTCTCCCCAGGCTTGAGCAGGGTGCCGTCGACGATCTCGGCCGCGCGGCCGATGTTGATGTTGCGGTACTCGGCGTAGGGGAAGTACGTCGTGAACGACGAGACCCGCTCCCGCACGCCGAGGGCGCGCGCCTCCGCGGTGGTGAAGTCGGCCTTGGCGACCTGCGCGTCCAGCTCGAGCGTCCGCTCGCCCTGCGGCTTGGCGACGAGCTCGAGGAACGCCGCCTCCACCTGGCTCTTGTCGTAGGTCACCCCCGGCTTGGACGGGACCACCTGGGGGCGGCCGCCGACGAGGCGGACCGTGGCGTCGACGGGGGCGCCGGTCGTGATCTTCGAGGAGACGACCGCGTCGAGCTTCGCGGGGTCGAGCTTCGGCACCAGCTCGCCGCCCTCGGCAGCCATCGACAGGGCCGGGGCGTAGTCGGCGGGGAAGATCTTGACGGCGGAGCCCTCGAAGCTGAGCGAGACCGGGGCGGCGACCGCGGGGCTGGCGAAGCCGTTGACCGCCTCCTGCACGTCGCCGGCGTCGATGTCCGGTGTGACGCTGGTGAGCTCGAGCTCGGCCGTCCGGCGCTTCTCGGCGAGGTAGGCCTCCCGGAGCTCGGCCAGCGTGTCGGCGGGGTCGAACGACGCGCCCTCGACCGCGTCCGTGCGCACGATGCGAGCACCCTCGAATCCCACGGCCCCGTCGGCCGGGACCGTGCCGTGCCGCTGGTCCATGGTGTCCAGCCAGGCGTTGTACGTCGCCTCGTCGACCTCGACCTCGGCCTCGAACCGGTCACCGCCGGTGAAGTAGTTCCACAGGCGGACCGGGTCCCAGCTCCGCTCGCCGCCCGCCTCGGCCACGGACGCCTCGTAGTCGACCGAGAGTCCTGCCGCCGCCGGGTCGACCGGCACCCGCTTGCCGTCCACGGTGGCCTCGATCGTGCGGCCCGCCTTCTCGGCCAGACCGGTCTCCAGGCGCTCGGCCGCCTCGCCCTGCCGGGCGCCGCCGATGCTCACACCGGACACGGTGGTCCCGCGCGGCACGCGGTCGCCCGCGGCGTAGTGCGCGGCGACGTAGAGGCCGCCGAAGATCACGAGCAGCGCGAGCAGCAACCACACCACGACGCGGCCGCCCGCCTTGTCGCGCGGTCGGCCGTCAGCACTGCTCGGGAGGATCGACACGCTCGCGAGTCTAGGAGGGGGCGCCCCGAAGTCGCAGATCCCGGGCGCGTCCCTGGCCTCGCGCGGCAGCCACCAGCGCCCCCACCACCAGCGCGAGGGAGCAGGCCAGCAGGGTCCAGCCGGGCGCGTCGGCGCTGACGAGGTAGTCGCCCTCGGGCCGCGGCGTCGAGGCCCGGCCCAGCGCCACCGCCCAGCCCAGCGCGAAGCCGACCTGGCCTGCCCCGCGCAGCCACAGCACCGCGGTGAGCGCGGCGGCGAGCCCGAGCGCCATCGGCCACCCCGACGTGTGCACCAGCACGGTCGCCGCCCCGCTCACGACTCCGACGCAGAGGGTGGCCACCAGGGCTGCGACCGTGCGCACGCTCAGGTCAGGCCGGCGAAGAGGTCGGACTCGAAGCCGTCGTCGTCACGCGGTCCGGGAGCGCCCCGCACGAGCCGGTAGAACTCCTCGGCCCACCACGAGTGGCCGCTCTCCGCCCCCGCGAAGAACGGGCCGTCGGTCTGCACCTGGGTCGCGTGCTTGGCCAGCGCCTCCATCTTGCGCTCGACCGTCGAGCGGCCGTCGACCCGGGCGGTGATGAGCTCGTCGGGGGTCACGAACGGCGGCAGCTGCCCGTCCGGCTCCATCCCGGCGAACGTCTCGGTGTCGCCGGAGGCGCGGATCTGCCGCAGGCTCTCGCGCATGCGGCTCTCGCTCATGGCCGTCCAGTAGATCTTCGCGACGTCGTGCGGCTCGCCGAGGTCGAGACGGTACGACGGAACCGCGGCCAGCAGCGCGCCGTACATCGCCACCCGGTGGGCCTGGATGTGGTCGGGGTGGCCGTAGCCGCCGAACTGGTCGTAGGTCACCAGGACCTGGGGCCGCACCTCGCGGATCACCGCCACGAGCTCGTCGGCGGCCTCGGTGAGGTCGGCGTTCCAGAAGGCGTTGTCGGGGACGACGTCGCCGACGACGGCGTGCCCCTCGTCGTGCCACACCATGCCGGAGTCGTGGAAGCGACCGAAGCCGCCGAGGAACCGGTGGTCGGTGACCCCCAGGACCGCCATCGCCTCGGCCAGCTCGCCCCGGCGGTGCTCCCCCAGTCCGCCCTGCTGGTCGTGGGCCAGGTGGGCCAGGTCCGGGACCAGCACCTCGCCCATCTCGCCGGCCGTGCAGGTGACGAGCGTGATCTCGACGCCCTCCTCGACGTAGCGGGCCATCGTGGCGCCGTTGTTGATCGTCTCGTCGTCGGGGTGGGCGTGGACCAGCAGCAGGCGGTTGCTCTCGGGCATGGGGTCAGCCTAGGTCCGGTCGCTTGAGGCGCTTCGGCTCGGTCGGCAGGTCGAGCGGTGGCAGCGCCGGCTCCTCCGCCACCGCCTCGTCCTCGTCGAGCCAGCCGTCGTGCGCGTCCACGAGCAGCTCCAGCATGAACGCCGGGGCGTCGGTGAGCACCGCCCACGGGTGGTCCTCGTCGTCGTCCTCGCCCGCCAGGCGCTCGCGCGCCACCTGCGCCTCGAAGCCGTCGGCGAGCAGGCGGGCCACCACCGCGCGCGCGTCGTCCTCCTCGAAGAAGATCGCCCTCATGACGGCCCATCCTCCCCCAGCCGGGGGGCGAGGAGGGGCAGGAAGGGGCGGTCGGGATCGAGCCAGTCGACGTCGTCGAGCTCGGCCGCGGCGAGCCACCGGACGGCGTCGTGCTCGACCGGGTCGGGCTCGGGCGACCCGGCGAGCAGCACGGCGGTGGCGACGGTCAGGACGTGGGTCGTGCCGATGTCCGCGGCGCCCGGCAGCCACCCCGTCACCGCGACATGGCAGCCGAGCTCCTCGCGCACCTCGCGGACCAGCGCCTCCGCCGGCGTCTCCCCCGGCTCCACCTTGCCGCCCGGCAGCTCCCACCGGCCGGCGGCGGCAGCGGGCGCCGTACGACGGGCCGCCAGCACGCGGCCGTCCCGCAGGAGGGCCGCCCCCACGACGGGGACGCGGGCGGGGCCGGGTCGGGGTGCGCTCACGCCGGTGACCCTAACCAGCGGGGCTAGGGTCGAGGTCATGCGTGCCGACGAGTCGAGGCCCGGCCCGGGCGAGCAGCGGGAGCAGGCGCCCGTCACGGGCGTCCACCTGCGGCGGACGGAGGAGAACGCCCGGGAGATCGAGGCCCTGTCCGGCGTCCTGGGGCCCGCCCCCGGTCTGCGCGGGCTGCTCGACGACCTGAAGTACGAGATCAGGCCCACGCGCGTCCTGCCGCGCCTGCTGGGCCGGGCGGTCCGGGAGGCCTACCGCTGGGACGCCCACGACGAGCGCGACCCGCTCTGGTACCCCCAGGGCATCTCGACCAGCGCCGACGCCAGCGACGACGAGGTCGTCGACGGCCGCCGGGTCCTCGTGACGACGTGGTACTCCACCGGCCGCGACGGGGTCAAGCGCGGCTCCCGGGTGACCTTCGTCGACCTCGACTCGGGTCGCTACCGCCACGTCCTGCTCGTCACCCCGGTCCTCGACGAGCACGGCGCCCTGCAGCTGCGGACCCTGGACATCCACGCCGGCGGCATCGTCTGGGCCGGGGACTGGCTGCACGTCGCCGCGACCAGCAAGGGGTTCGTCAGCGCCCGCGTCGACGACATCATGGCCGTCCCGGGCGACGACGAGCGGCCCGACGACTTCGGCGTCGACGGCACCCGCGTGATGTCGTACGGCCACCGCTACGTCCTCCCGGTGCGCGTCTCGCACCAGGGCGTCACGGACAAGGGCCACCGCAGGCTGCGCTACTCCTTCATGTCCCTCGACCGCCAGTCGGACCCGCCGGCACTCGTCGCGGGCGAGTACGGCGTCGCCCGGGACGCGACGACCCGGCTCGCGCGCTACCCCCTCGACCGGGAGACGTGGCAGATCCCGGCCGGCGACGACGGGTCCTCGCGGCCGGTGGCGGTCGACGAGGGTGGCGTCCGCCAGATGCAGGGCGCGGTGCTGGCCGAGGGCCGGTTCCACGCCACCGTCTCCCACGGCCCGTGGATGCCCGGGTCGGTGGCCACGGGTCCGGCGGGCTCGATGCGGTTGCGGCGCTGGGCGGTGCCGATGGGCCCCGAGGACCTCGCCCACTGGCCGTCGACGGACCGGCTGTGGACGCTCACCGAGCACCCGCGACGACGCTGGATCGTCGCGATGGACCGCGCCTGGTTCGACTGACGGCGCCGGTGGCCGAGCGGCGCTCAGCCGCGGGGCCGCATCGCCAGCTGGCGGCTCTGCGCCACCAGCCGGTCGCTCGCGTCCCACACCTCGCAGTCCTCCTCGAACATCCCGCCCGCGACGTTGCGGGTGCGGTGGGAGACGCGCAGCCAGCCGGTGGCGGGCAGGGCGCGCACGTGGACGGTGAGCTCCAGCGTCGGTGCCCACCCCGGCAGACCGAGGTCGTAGGTCACCGGCGGGAGGGCGTCGCAGACCATCAGCAGGCCGAGCGCGTCGACGGGGTGCTCGTCGGCGAGCCGGAACCAGGCCTGGATGTGCCCGCGACCGCTGGGCTGCCCCACCGCCCACCCCACGCACGCGGGGTCGAACCGCAGGTCGAACCGCTCCAGCAACGGCGCGACCCGGCGTACCTCCTCCGGCGCGAAGGAGCCCGGAACGCACTCCTCGAGCGGCGGCATGGCCGGCGGTGTCGCGGTCGTGGCGACGTCGTCCGGCATGCGGTCGAGGTCGCCGTACGTCGCCAGCGCGGTGATGCGGGCGTCGGAGCCCTGCACCAGGTCGGCGGCCACGGTGGCGACGCTCCCGCCCTCGCGCAGGACGCGGGTCCGCACGCGGGCCGGCCCGGGCACGGAGGCGGAGAGGTAGTAGGCGCTCACGGAGAGCGGGTGCGGCTTGTCGGGCACGGTCTCGGCGATCGCGCGGCCGATGGTGCCGAGCAGGTAGCCGCCGTTGACGCCGCCGCCGACCACCCAGCCCTGGTCGAGCTCCGCGGCGAACGAGCGCTCCCCGGGGGTGTCGTCCTCGGGGGTCAGGGCCGTGTGGGTCTCCCACTCCGAACGCATGCCGGGAGCGTAGGAGGTGCGAGTGGGGCGCCGGACCGGCGCCCCGTCGGGTCAGCGCCGCCGGACCCAGTCCGTGACGACGGGCAGGCCGCCGACCCAGCCGAGCCGCGCGGCGTACAGGGCGCGGATGCCGCGCGCCCGCGGCCGGTGGTCCCACTTGGCCCGGCCCTCGCAGGGACGGGTGGTGCGGTGGCAGGTCCAGCCGTGCACGAAGAGCAGCTCGCGCCCGCCGGCCACGGCGAGGTCGCCGCCGCCCGGCCCGCACAGCCGCGACGTCTCGTCGAGCAGCACACCGGACTCGGCGAGGCTCCAGTCGAGCAACGACGGGGCCCGGCGCCACACCGTCCGGTAGGAGCACTTCGTCCAGTCGCCCTCCGACAGCAGCATCACGTAGCCCTCGGGCCGCCGCGTCAGCACAGGGTTCTCGAGCACGCCGTCGAAGCGGAACAGCTCGACGCTGGTGGCGCCCGGGAGTGGCCGGGTGCCCGAGGGGGCGAGCGGGAGCAGGCGGATCGAGCTGGGGACCCGGTCGGTCTTGTAGAGCAGGTACGACGAGCCGTCCGCGTCCCGGAAGTGGGACGGGTCGATCACGCCCGCGCGCGGCAGCGTCCGGTCGCGCGGGAGCAGCGGGTCGAGCGCGAGCGGGGTGGCGGCGTACGACGGGCAGACGAGCGGCCGTCCGCCGACCGGGCGGAACGGACCGCGCGGGGAGCGCGAGCGGGCCACCGCGACGCACCGGCCGTGCTCGCCCATGCCGCGGACCGGCACGGCGTAGTAGAGCAGCCACGCACCACCGACCCGGGCGACGTCGACGGCCCAGATGCCGCCGTCCCGCGCCCAGGCCGGGTGGCGGGTGAGGACCGGTCCCCCGGGCCGCCACCCGCCGGCGACCGTCCGGGACCACGCGTGCGGCACGCGGCCCCCGGTGGCGAAGCCGACGAGACCGCCCCGGGTGGTGACGACGGCCGGGTCCGGGAAGTCGACGTTCAGCACGGGGCGCGGGCGCTCCGGGCCGACCGCCGCCGCCGGAGCGGGTGCCGCGAGGACCGCCAGCAGGATCGCGACGAGCGCCACGGCGGCTCGACGCCACGCACTCATCCCGACCGACACGGCCGCGACCCTACGGGACGGGACGGCTGCAGGTCCCGGGTTCGCCCGACCTAGGCTGCTGCGGTGCGCAGGGTCAGCGGGGTCGTCGGGGTCCTCGCCGTGGTGCTCGTCTCGGTCAACCTGCGTCCCGGCGCGTCGTCCGTCGGGCCGGTCCTGGCGGAGGTGCGCGACGGGCTCGGGATGAGCTCCGGCGTCGCCGGGGTGGTGACGGGCCTGCCCGGCCTGTGCTTCGGCGTCGCGGGGGCCCTGGCGGTTCCGCTGGCCCGGCGGGTCGGCACCACGGCCGGCATCGCGCTCGGGGTGCTGCTGGCGACCGCCGGCCTCGTGCTCCGGGCGACGACGGGGTCGACGGCGCTGTTCCTCGCGCTCACCGCCGGGGCGCTGGCCGGCATGGCGCTCGGCAACGTGCTGGTGCCGGCGTGGATCAAGGCGCACTCCTCCGGCTCCGTGCTGCTCCAGACCCTCTACGGCACCGGGCTCATCGTCGGGGGGACCGTCGGTGCCGGCCTGACGGCCCCCGTCGCCGGGACCGACGCGGGCTGGCGCGGGGCGCTCGGGATGTGGGGCGTGGTGGTGGGTGTGGCGCTCCCGCTGTGGGCGTGGCTCGCGTTCCGGGAGGGGCGGATCGAGCCCCCTCGGCGCGGTGCCGGAGGCGCACCCGGGGCCATCACCTCCTCCCCCACGGCCGTGGCGATGGCGGCGCTCTTCGGGCTGCAGTCGATGCACGCGTACATCCAGTTCGGCTGGATCCCCCAGATCTACCGCGATGCCGGCCTCTCCGCGTCCGCCGCCGGGGTGCTGCTCGGGCTGCTGAGCGGCATCGGCATCGTCGGCGCCCTGCTGATGCCGACGGTGATCGCGCGGTCACGGACCCTGTCGCCCTGGATGGTGGGCTTCGGCGTGCTGATGGTGCTGGGGTACGGCGGCCTGCTGGTCGCCCCCGCCACCCTGCCGTGGCTGTGGGCCCTGCTGCTCGGCACGTCGTGCTGGGCGTTCCCGACCTCGATCGCCCTGCTCACCGCGCGCACCCGGACGTCGGCCGTCACCGCGCGTCTCTCCGGGTTCGTGCAGCCGGTCGGCTACGCCCTGGCCGCGCTGGGCCCGTTCCTGGTCGGGCTGCTGCACGACGCCACCGGTGGTTGGGACCTCGTGCTGGTGCTGCTCGCGCTCACGGCCGTGCCGTTCACCTGGGCGGGGCTGCGCGCCGCCCGCCCGGTGTGGGTGGACGACGAGATCGCCGCCGGACGCGTCTGAGAGGCGCGCCGTCTGAGAGGCTGACCCCCGTGCAGCGGTGGGTCGTGGTCGTCGGCGGGGCCAACATGGACGTCGTCGCCCGCACCTCCTCGCCCCTCGTCCCGAACACCAGCAACCCCGGCCGCACCCGCCTCTCCCCCGGCGGCGTGGGCCGCAACGTCGCCGCGTGCCTCGGTCTGCTGGGCGCGCCCGTACGACTGGTGTCGGTTGTCGGCACCGACGCGTTCGGGGACGAGGTGCTGCGAGTGACCGCACGCTGCGGCGCCGACGTGAGCGGCGTACGTCGCGTGGCGGGGCGGACCGGCACCTACACCGCGCTGCTCGACGACCGGGGCGAGCTGGTGGCGGCGGTCTCGGACATGTCGGTGACCGACGAGCTCGAGCTGGGCGCGCTCCACCTGGGTGACGCGGCGCTGGTGGTGCTCGACGGCAACCTGTCGCCGGCGCAGGTCGATCGCGCGCTGGCGGCGGCCCGGTCGGCCGGGGTGCCCGCGGCCCTCGAGCCGGTCTCGGTCGCCAAGGCCTCCCGGCTGGCCGCGGTGGTCCGGGACCTCTTCCTCCTCACCCCCAACCGCGACGAGCTGGCCGCGCTCACGGGCCGCGGCTCCGACGACTGGCGCGGGTCCGTCGCCGACCTGCACGCCCGCGGTGTCGAGCACGTCTGGGTGCGGGAGGGAGCCGACGGGTCGTGGTGGTGCGCCTCCGGTGTCCCGCCGGTCCACCTCCCCGTCGTCCCCGCCACCGTCGTCGACGTCACCGGAGCCGGCGACGCGATGCTCGCCGCGTGGGTCGACGCGTGGCTGCGCGACACCGACCCGGTCGACGCGGCCCGCGCGGGCCACCGGGCCGCAGCAGCCACCGTCGCGAGCCCGCACGCCGTCCGACCCGACCTGGCCGCAGCGATGGCCGACCTCACGTCCCCGAACCAGATGGAGCCCTGATGCTGACCGTCACCGACGAGGTCCGCGACGCCCTGGCGTCCGGGCGACCGGTGGTCGCGCTGGAGAGCACGATCATCAGCCACGGGATGCCCTACCCCCAGAACGTCGAGATGGCCCGCACGGTCGAGGGCATCGTCCGCGACGGCGGAGCGGTGCCGGCCACGATCGCGGTGCTCCACGGCCGGCCCACCATCGGTCTCTCCCCTGACGACCTCGAGCTGCTCGCCTCGGACGAGTCGGTCATGAAGGTCTCGATCCGCGACCTGCCCTACGTCGTCTCCCGCGGCCTCCACGGGGCCACCACCGTCGCCTCGACCATGCGGCTCGCCGCGCTGGCCGGCATCGGGGTGTTCGTGACCGGCGGGCTCGGCGGGGTGCACCGCGGCGCGGCGACGTCGTACGACGTCTCGGCGGACCTCACCGAGCTGTCGACGACCTCGGTGGCCGTGGTGTGCGCCGGGGTGAAGAGCATCCTCGACATCGGGCTGACGCTGGAGAAGCTGGAGACCCTCGGCGTCCCCGTGCTGGGCTACCGCACCGACGAGTTCCCCTCGTTCTTCTCCCGCTCGTCGGGCTTCCCCGCGCCGCTGCGGGTCGACAGCCCGGCCGAGGTCGCCGCGCTGATGGCGGCGAAGTGGGACCTCGGCCTCGCCGGTGGGGTCGTCGTGGCCAACCCGATCCCCGCGGAGTCGGAGATCCCCGCCGACGAGATCGGCGGGATCATCGACCAGGCCCTGGCCGACATGGACGCGTTGGGGATCCGCGGCAAGGACGCGACGCCGTACCTCCTCGGCCGGATCGTCGAGATCACCTCCGGTGCCTCCCTCACCGCGAACATCGCGCTGGTGGAGGCCAACGCGCGGCTCGGCGCGGCGATCGCGGTGGAGCACGCCGCGCGCTGACGCCGGCGGCTCAGCTGTCCTCACGAGGCCGGCGCTCGGCGTTGGATGCCGCGAATCGGGTTGTCGTCCAGCCACCCTCGTCAGCCCAGGCCCCCGTTCGTTCATTCAATTGAATGAACGAACGCCGCACGCCCCACGTCCATCCGAGCAACCCACTAGCGTCGCCGGCATGCCTCTCTCCCCGGACGAGTTCTACGACCACGCCACGGCCGCCGCCGACGAGGAGCAGCGGCTGCCGCTGGCTCGGATGACCGAGTGGGACATCAGCCCGTTCGAGCAGGACGGGCTGCGGGTCTCGCGGCTCCGGCCGCCGGTGGTGCCCGACCCGCCGCGCCACGGGGAGGACCCCGCCACCTGCATGTCCTGCCAGCGACGCGACGAGGGCCTCTGGCTGGACGACAGCTGGCGACTGACCAGGATCACGGGCGTGGGCGTCCCGCTGGTGCTGATGCTGCACCCCCGCGACCACCACGACATGGGCGACCTCCCCGACGACCTGGCCGCGCAGGCGGGCGTGCTGTCGACGCACCTCGTCCGCCACGTCGAGGCGCTGCCGCACGTCAGCCGCTGCCACGCCTACCGGTTCGGCGACGGCGGCGCCCACCTGCACCTCTGGTTCTTCGCGCGTCCCGAGGGCCAGGGACAGATGTTCGGCTCCTGGCTGGTCGTCTGGGACGACCTGCTGCCGGAGTACCCCGCCGACGTCGCCGAGGCGGACGCGCAGCGCGTCGTCGACGCGCTCCTGGAGTCGTACGGCGGTCGCCGGGGCCCTGGGGCCGGCTGATCACTCGCCGGGAGGCCCTGGCGGCTCCGCGGCGATGCTCTGGCCGCCGATGTCGATCACGGCGCGGGTCGTGGCGAGGAAGGCCTTGCGGCTCTCCCGGTCTCCCAGCGAGGTGAACCCGTGCCAGATGGCGGACAGGTCCTCGCCACCAGGACGAGGAGGTCGCGGACGACGGCCCGGTCCACCAGGACCGGGCCGTCGTGTCGAGCGGGAGTCAGGCGTGGCTCAGGCCGCGCCTCGACGCGAGGAGTGCGTCAGGGACGGGGCTTCCCGCCGCCCTTGCGCTTGACGGGCGCAGTGGTGACGGGGGTCGCCACCGCGGCGGCGGCATCGACGATGCCCCAGCCGAAGACCGGCGAGTAGACGCCGCGGACCTCGGTGAGCGGCTGGCGGGCGGTGTCGAGCAGCACGTCCTCGACCTCGGCCAGGGTGCGTCCCTGGGCGAAGAGCAGCGCCGCGACGCCCGCGACGTGCGGGGTGGCCATCGAGGTGCCGGCGTAGAAGTCGTAGTCCTTCTGACCGCAGCCGGCGCTGCCGGTGCCGAGCGGGACGGTCGAGACGATGTCGTCCTCGCAGAACAGCAGACCGGCGCCGCCAGGAGCCGAGACGGCCTTGAGGTCGGCCTTGTTCGGCAGCTCGGAGAACCAGCTCTTGGCCTCGTTGCGGTCGGTCGACGCCACGCAGACGGCGCCGGGCTCGAAGGCCGGGGTGCTGCAGAGCGCGGTGGCGGAGTTGCCGGCCGCCGCGATCACCGAGACGCCCTTGCTGTTGGCGTAGGTGATGGCCTCCGTCACGGAGCTCTCGAGCCCGGTGAGGGTGAGGGCCTGCGCGCCGGGGAGGGCGCCGAGGCTCAGGTTGATCACGTCGGCGCCGTTGTCGGCGGACCAGCGGATGCCGTCGGCGATCTCCTCGAACGAGCCGCTGCCGTCCTCGAGGACCTTGACGGGGAGGATCTTCGCGTCAGGGGCGGTGCCGGCGACGCCCACGCCGTTGTCGGTCACGGCCGCGACGATGCCGGCGACGTGGGTGCCGTGCTCATCGGCGTTGTTCTGGCCGTCCGGGCCGCGGAAGTCACCGTTGCCGCAGGGGGACGCCGTCGTGCAGCCGGTGAAGGTGGCGCCCTGGAGCAGGTTGGCCTTGAGGTCGGGGTGGGCGAAGTC
Source organism: uncultured Nocardioides sp. (assembly GCA_902805885.1). GTDB lineage: Bacteria > Actinomycetota > Actinomycetes > Propionibacteriales > Nocardioidaceae > Nocardioides. The sequence goes on from CADCUM010000106.1 coordinate 14,491, forward strand.
CACGCCGGTGTCCACGACGGCCACGACGGCGCCGGCACCCCTCGTCTTCGTCCACGCCTGCTCGGCGCGGACCTGGTCCAGGCCCCACTGCAGGTCGCGGAGGGGGTCGCTGGTGGCCGCCTGGGCGGTGCCGCCGTGCAGCAGGGTGGCGGCCAGGGCCAGGGGGAGGGCTGATCCGAGAATTCGGCGCATGGGAGACATGCCTTTCGTCGATGGACGTGCTCGTCTTCTGGAGGTTCAACGAACGACCTCCGCGAAGGTCACGCCGCCTCGTGAGCCGCGTCACTCACGCCCGGGTCTCCCCACGCACCGCGGCCGCGGGCGAGCCTGCGGCGCGGCGAGCCACCACACGGTGCGTGGACGCCCCCTCACTCACCGTCCTGCGGCGTGTCGCGGGGGGACACGCCGTACTGCGGTGCCGCCACCCGCTGATAGCCGCCGCGCCCTGAAGCGGCCGCCCGAAGGGCTGCGCCCGGGGTTCACGCGGGTTGGGGTTCGCTGTCGTAGCGGGCGTTCGCTTCGGCCACAAGTGCTTCGGCGATGTCGCGGAGCTTGATGTTGGAGGATGAGGAAGCGCGTACCAGGAACTGGAAGGCACGCTCGCTGGAGATCTCGAACCTGGCCATGGTGAGGCCGATGGCTTGACCGATGAGCCCCCGCGTCGTCAGCGCCAGGTTGAGGTTGTCCTCCTCCATGGCACGACCGAGCGCGACTGTCGCGTGGACAGCAAAAAGCTCACCGATCTCGCACGCACCGTCTTGCAGGGTGTCCGACTCCGTGCTGTAGAAGTTGAGCCCACCCATCGTGTGGTCGTCGACGTAGAGCCGGTACCCCATCTGCGACCGGACCCCGTGCCGGACAGCCTCGGGAACGTAACGCGGCCACCGCTGGTCGTGCCGCAGGTTCGGCGCGCTCATCGTCGGCTCGTCGAACAGGGCCGACACGCACGGACCCTCCATCTGCCGGTACTGAAGAGCGTCCAGCTCCCACACGAGCTGGCTGGTGGCGGCCTTGGTCTCGATCGTCTTGTCCTTGCCGTGGACGATGGAGATGCCCACGTGGTCGAATCCCGGCACGGAGTTCTTGGCGGCCTCGACGATCGCGTCGAGCGTCTCCCCCAGGCTGTGAGGAGCGTTGATGGTGCGGGCGGCCTCAGCCAGCGCGCGCGCCACGTCGTTCGGAAGTTCGGTCATGTTCTTCGTCTGCTTCCACTCGGATCGAGCACTCAGAAGGCAGACGAGGCACACGCCTGGATCCCAAATGGGGACTGAGGGCGGAATCACCCTCCCCCTCAAGGTACGTCACTCCTCGGGACTCGGCGTACGGCGATCAGTACCGTCTCACCCTCCGCGCCGCGGGCTCGGCCCACCGGGTGAGAACGGCGGATCTGCCGTCCTCACGACAGTGCCGCTGCTGTCTCTAGAAGACGAAGATCATCAGGAGCAGAGCAGTGATCGCGAGTGAAACGAGCAGCGAGCCAGCGCAGCCGAGCCGATTGCTGAAGAAGAAGAACATCGGAGTTGCTCCTGGACGTCTCGGTTGTTCGGAAGGGAAGGATCCGCCCCCGAGCACAACGCGCTGGGGACAGGGTCGAAGAGACCTTGCTGAGGTCAGCGGCCGCGGTCGTCGTCGTAGAAGTCGCGGCTGCCGGACTTCGCGAGGCCGCGGCTCAGCAGGTAGCCGATGGTGAGCCAGGTGATGTACTTCCACGCCTCCTGCGGCCCGAAGTCGGCGTCGTCGACCATCGCGGAGGCGACGAGCACGCCGAGGACGGCCAGCACGTAGATGGGCAGCTCGGTGGTCTTGAGGGAGTGCTTGGTCTCGGTGCTCACCCGCCGCGTGGTGGTGTGGCCGGCACTGCGGTTGGTCTGGGTCGGAGTGTTTCCGACGTCATGGGACATGACCGGCCAGTACCCCGTCGCTGCGCGGTCACCTGCCGAGCTGTGGGAGAGGCATCACACCCCGCCCGTCGGACCGCGGCGCGGACTGACTGCGGACCGAGCCGGTCTGAAGGGCGTCGACCTGCGAGGACGCGGTGCCTCAGACGTTGGAGCGGAACGGTTCGGGAGTTTCGATCGTTCATCGTGGATGCTCGTGAAACCGCTCTGACCTGCACAGACGACGCATTCGCTCCATCGGGCGTTGAGCATCATTCGTCGGCGGTTTCGACCCTGGTGAGGTCAGATCGAGGGCAGACCGCGACTGCTGGTGCGGGGTGGGCCCGGGGCGGAGGCAGCTGGGTGGGCGGTGCGGAGGCTCATCCCTTCCCCGGGCCGGCCGACGATGCTGAGGATGTCGGCCGGCTCTTGCCCAGTGTTCCCGAACCAGTGCGGAACCTGGGTCTCGCCACCTCACCGGGGCCTGACACGCACGTGGTGCCCAGGGCTCGCCGCGCACACCAGCGGCCGTCGACACCGCCCTTTCGCTCCACTCCACCAGGACACCGCCGCACGAGACGCCGCCGTGATGGGGCACGCGGTTCGCCGACCTTGCGACTACTCCACCGAGTTCGTGGTCGCCGCGGCTCGAGGTCGAGGAACTCGGCGCAGGCCTGATGACCGCCTGTTGTCAACCGACTGAGCTCTCCCGCACCACGAGCTCGTGGTCGCACACGACTTCCTCCGCGGGTCGTTCGTCGCCGTTGAGCTGGGACAGGAGTCCCTCGACGGCGACCCGCGCGATGGCCGCCTTGTCGGGCCGGATCGTCGTGAGCGACGGCCTGGAGTACCTCGCCTCGCCGATGTCGTCCCACCCGACCACGGCGATGTCATCGGGCACACGCAGCCCGTTGTCGTTGATGGCACGGATGGCCGAGAGGGCCAGCACGTCGTTGAAGCAGAAGAGGGCGTCGACCTCTGCCCCACCGCGCAAGAACTGGTCGACGGCGTCGTAGCCGGCCGTGCGGAACCATCCGCTGGTCGGGACCGACATCCGGTCCTCGGACGCGAGCCCGGCGTCCGCAAGGGCAGCGAGGTAGCCCTCGAGACGTCTCTTCGCGGGTCCCACGCTGTAGGCGCG
>CADCUM010000107.1 GCA_902805885.1 uncultured Nocardioides sp.
ACCGTCGCCGACGGCGACGAGGCCCTCGCGCTGGCGGTGGTCGAACCCACGTGGACCGACTTCCACGTCGCCTACCGGGTGGGCTCGCGGCACCCGCTGGCCGCCGGCGCTGCCGGCAAGGCGATCGGCCTGCTGGGCGCCGTCGACGGTGCGGCGTACGCCGTGACGAGCGGCGAGCTCCAGTCGGGGGCCCACGGCCTGGCCGCTCCGGTCCGGGGCCTCGAGGGGCTGCGCGCCAGTGTCGGCATCGTCACGATCGATGGCGCCATCGACGAGTCGCTCGTCGCGCCTCGCGTCATCGCCGCGGCCCAGCAGGTCGCCGACCGCCTGAGGTGAGCGCGGCTAGTCAGACGTCACCGCTGCGCGGGCCAGCGGAAGCACGCGGTGCGGGATCTGTGCGGCGAGCGCGATCACCGTGGTCGAGCGCTCGATGCCCGTGTCGGTGAGAACCTGGTCGATCACGCGCTGCAGGTCGGCGTTGGACCTGGCCACCACCCTCGCCCACATGTCCCCGGCACCAGTGATCGTGTAGGCCTCCAACACCTCCGGGATGTCAGCGAGGTGAGTCGCCACCGCCTCGTGGCCCGATCCCTGGCGGATCTCCAAGGTCAAGAACGCCGTGACGGGGAAGCCGAGGGCCTCCGCCGACAGCTCCGGCCCCCACCCGGTGACCACCCCGGCGGCGACGAGCCGGTCGAGGCGGGCCTGCACCGTGCCGCGGGCCACGCCGAGACGTCGGCTGGCCTCCAGGACTCCGATCCTCGGCTCGGCGGCGAAGAGATCGAGCAGATGTACGTCGAGATCGTCCACCTCGCCACTCCTCGATGGTCAGGTTGTCCAGCGTTTCGGCGTACTGTTGCACATCTTGCGGGCCTTGTGTTCAGTGTCAGCATGACGGACACCACGCTGACAGTGCTCACTGCCGAGGAGCAGCAGGCAGGCCTCACCCTCGAACAGCTCCAGCAGCTCGTCGGACTGGTGGAGTACGACGCGTCGAGCGATCCCTTCCCGGTCATCGCGCAGGACGCCGTCTGCTTCGTCGTCGGCAACGCCACCCAGACCGCGACCTTCTACCAGCTCGCGCTGGGGATGGAGCTCGAGGCCTACCGCGGGCCCGAGACAGGCCACCGCGAGTCGAAGTCCTACGTCCTGCGCAGCGGCTCGGCGCGCTTCGTCTTCACCGGAGGCGTCACGCCCGACAGCCCCGTGCTCGAGCACCACCGCAAGCACGGCGACGGGGTCGTCGACCTGGCCATCGAGGTGCCCGACGTCGACAAGTGCATCGACCACGCCCGGGCCAGCGGCGCGACCGTGCTGGTCGAGCCGCACGACGAGTCCGACGAGCACGGCACGGTGCGGCTGGCCGCGATCGCGACGTACGGCGAGACGCGCCACACGCTCGTCGACCGGTCCCGCTACAACGGACCGTACCTGCCCGGATTCGCCGCCCGCAGCACCACCGTCGCCCGCCGTGAGGGACATCCCAAGCGTCTGTTCCAGGCGATCGACCACTGTGTGGGCAACGTCGAGATCGGCCGGATGGACGAGTGGGTGACCTTCTACAACAAGGTCCTCGGCTTCACCAACATGGCCGAGTTCATCGGCGACGACATCGCCACCGACTACTCCGCCCTGATGTCCAAGGTCGTCGCGAGCGGCAACCACCGGGTGAAGTTCCCGCTCAACGAGCCGGCGGTCGCCAAGAAGAAGTCGCAGATCGACGAGTACCTCGAGTTCTACGACGGCGCCGGCTGCCAGCACATCGCGCTCGCGACCAACGACATCCTGCGGTCGGTCGACATCCTGCGCGACAACGGCATCCAGTTCCTCGACACCCCCGACTCCTACTACGACGACCCGGAGCTGCGCGCCCGGATCGGTGAGGTGCGGGTCCCGATCGAGGAGCTCAAGAAGCGCCGCATCCTCGTCGACCGCGACGAGGACGGCTACCTCCTGCAGATCTTCACCAAGCCGATGGGCGACCGGCCGACGGTGTTCTTCGAGTTCATCGAGCGGCACGGCTCGCTGGGCTTCGGGAAGGGCAACTTCAAGGCGCTCTTCGAGGCGATCGAGCGCGAGCAGGACGCCCGCGGCAACCTCTGACCCGCGTGCCGGTGCCGCCCGTGTGCGGCGGTGAGCCAGGCACGTTCCGCGCCGCTCGGAAGGTGGCTCACTCACCGCTGCGCCGGCGCTGCGTCGTACGGCGGTGAGCCAGGCACGTTCCGCCCCGCCCGGAAGGTGGCTCACTCACCGCTGTGCCGGCAGTGGGACAGCGGAGCGTGGTCCAGACCGGCCGTTGACCCATCGACAGTCGATACGTATCGTTTCTCGATAACATCGACTGTCGATATGGGGACGCCATGCGCACGAAGACGAGCGAGGACCCGCTCAAGGGGCTCGAGACGATGGTCGGGATCGTCGTCGCGATGATGGCCCTGCTGACGGCGGGAGTGCTGGCGGGTCTCGCACTCGGGTCCGGGTCGGTCCCGGGCCTCGACGCCGAGGTCTGCGTGACGACGTCGGAGGGCGGCCAGGGCTTCCGTCGCGGCGACGGCGAGACGACCGGGCCGGTCGGCCTCGTCGACGGCATCACCTGGCGCGCGGATGAGGTCACCCTGTGCGACCCGACTCCCGACGGAGCCACCCGCGCGTGGGCCGCCGGCGGTCTCGTGGTCTGGCTCGGGGCGCCGCTGCTGTTCTTCGCCATGCTCTGGCGGATGCTCCGCAGGGCGCGTCGCGAGGGGGTGTTCGCCGACGCGGTGCCCCCGGCCCTGCGCAGCCTGGGAGGCGGTCTGCTGGTGTGGGCGGCGCTCGACGTCGTCGTGACAGGCCTGGTCGACGGCGCTCTTCTCAACCGGATGACCGACGGCGCCCTGGTCTTCACCTACGAGATGCCGTGGCTGCTCGTGCTCCTCGGGATGGCGCTGCTCGCGCTGTCGAAGGTGATGGAGCTGGCCGTGCGGATGCGCCACGAGGTCGAGGCGACGATCTGATGGCGCGCCGGTCCCCGGCCGTCGCGGAGCCTGACGAGTCGCACGCCGTCTCCGTCCACCTCGACGCGGTCCTGGCGGACCGCGGGATGACCCTCACCGAGCTCGCCGACCGGGTCGGCGTCACGGTCGTCAACCTCAGCGTCCTCAAGAACGGTCGCGCCAAGGCGGTGCGCTTCTCGACGCTCACCCGGATCTGCCGCGAGCTCGAGTGCCAGCCCGGCGACATCCTCCGGGTGGACTGACAGGCTGGCCTCATGATGATCCGGCCCGCCGAGCTGGCGGCGATCAGGGCAGGGACCATCGACCTGGCGTTCCGCCGCTGGGCGCGCCCCCGGGTCGTGGTCGGCACGAGGATGCGCACCGGGATCGGCCTGGTCGAGGTCACCGCGGTCGACGAGGTCGACCCGGCAGCGATCACCGACGACGAGGCGCGCCGCGCAGGAGCGACCTCGCGCGGGGCGATCGTCCGTGGGTTGGCCGCGCGTGCGGAGCACCCGGCGTGGCGGGTCGGGCTGCGGTACGCCGGACCTGACCCGCGTGAGGCGCTGCGCCAGACGATCCCCGGCCCCGACGAGATCGAGGCGATCACCGCCCGGCTCGACCGGCTCGACCGCGCCTCGTCGTACGGCGCCTGGACGCGGGCCACGCTCGACCTCGTCGACGCCCATCCCGAGGTCCGCGCACCCGACCTCGCGGCGCTGGTCGGCCGGGAGACCGGCGACTTCAAGAGGGACGTCCGCAAGCTCAAGGAGCTGGGGCTCACCGAGTCCCTCGACATCGGCTACCGGCTCTCCCCGCGGGGCGAGGCCGTGGTGGACGCGGGCCTCACCGAGCCCAGGGTGCGGGCTGGGCGCGCGAGCGGCACGCCCCTCCCGCGGATCGGGGCGCCGGCGACCCGCGCCCTGCGCGGGGCCGGGCTCACCACCCTCGAGCAGGTCGCCGAGTGGCCGGAGTCCCGGCTCTCCGCGCTTCACGGCGTGGGACCGGTGGCAGTGGACCGGCTGCGTGAGGCGCTGGCCGACCGCGGGCTGACGTTCGCCGGTCCCTGAGCCCGGGCGGTCGGGGTGGGCGCGGGAGACTGGATGGGCGAGTCCTGCACCTCGTGGGTGTTGCAACACCCACGAGGTGACGGAGTCCCCGCATGAGCGGGGACTCCGACGTGCAGCTCAGTATCCGACGTGCAGCTCAGCGGCCGACGTGCAGCTCAGTGGCCGACGCGTCGCTCAGTGGGCGAGCAGGCCCACGCCCAGGGCGCCCATGATGACCGCGATCGCGGAGTCGAGCACCCGCCACGCGGACGGACGGGCGAAGACGCCGCGGAGCAGCCGCGCGCCGTACCCGAGCCCGACGAACCACAGCACGCTGGCCGTCAGGGTCCCGGCCACGAACCACCAGCGGTCCTGACCGAAGCTGTTGGCGACGGTGCCGAGCATCAGCACGGCGTCGAGGTAGAAGTGCGGGTTGAGCCAGGTCAGCGCCAGCGTCAGGAGCACGGCACGGCGGGGGGTCAGGGCGGCGCCGTCGCTTGCGTCCAGGCCGCTCGGGCGCCAGGCGCGCAGAGCGGCGTGGATGCCGAACGCGATGAGGTAGAGGCCCCCGAGCACCTGGGCGACCGGCAGGACGCCGGGCCAGCGGTCGAGGACCGCACCCAGGCCCGCCACACCGGCCGTGATGGCGACGGCGTCAGACACCAGGCAGGTGAGCACGATCGGCAGGACCTGCTCACCGCGGATGCCCTGGCGGAGCAGGAAGGCGTTCTGGGCGCCGATGGCGACGATGAGGGCGAGTCCGGTCAGCATGCCGGTGAGGACGATCTGCAACATGAGGACCACGCTAGGTGTGGGACCACCGACAATCCAGCGAAGGATTGTGAGGAATCATTAGGATGTCTTGTTATGAAGGACATCACCCTGATCGATCCGGTCGCGCTGCGCACGCTGGCCGTCGCCGTCCGTCTCGGGACCTTCGAGGCCGCCGCCCGCGAGCTGCACGTCACTCCGTCCGCGGTGAGCCAGCGGATCAAGGCCCTCGAGACCCGGGTCGGCCGGGTGCTGCTGCACCGCGTCAAGCCGCTCGAGCCCACGGAGGCCGGGCACGTGCTGGTGCGGCTGGCCACGCAGACCGAGCTGCTCGAGCGCGAGGCCGTCACCGAGCTGGTCGAGGACGAGGACGCCGACGGGACGGCGTACACCTCGGTGCCGATCGCGGTGAACGCCGACGCGTTCTACGGCTGGCTGGTCGACGCCCTCGCGCGGGTGCAGCAGCGCCACCGCGTGGTCTTCGAGGTGGTGCGCGAGGACCAGACCCGGACCGCCGAACGGCTCCGCCGGGGCGACGTGATCGCGGCGATCAGCTCCGAGCCGCGCCCGGTGCCCGGCTGCCAGGTGGTGCGCCTGGGTCGACTGCGCTACCTCGCCGTGGCGACCCCGGAGTACGCCGCCGCGCACCTCTCCGGCGGTGTCGGCAGCGCGGCGCTCGCGGAGGCCCCGGTCGTCGTCTTCGACCGCAACGACGACCTCCAGCACGACTTCCTGCGGCGGGTCACCCGCCGGCACCTGGCGCCGCCCGTGACCTACCTGCCCTCCGTGCGTGAGTTCGACCGAGCGGTACGGCGCGGGATGGGGTGGGGCATGCTGCCGCAGCGCGAGGTCGCCGCCGAGGTCGAACGGGGACGCCTCGTGGAGCTGGTCCCGGGGAGGCACACGGACGTGACGCTCTACTGGCAGCACTGGCGCCTCGGCTCGGCGATCATGGGGGACCTGACCGACGCGGTGGCAGACGCAGCCCGCGTGTGGCTCGCGGGCTGAGCGCAACGCTTCTACCACAGGTCTTCCAATCGCCGGACACGGTGATCGCGCGCGACCTACTCTCGCCGAGCGGGTCCACCCCCCGCGACCGTGGGACTGTGGGAATGGAGAGCGCCGTGTCGCACCGACCTCTGGTGGCTGCTGCCGCCGCAACTGCCGTGATGGCCCTGCTCAGTGCCTGTGGCGGCGAGACCGCCGCCGAGACACCCGGCGGCGGCGCTGCCGGCGACAAGAAGAAGATCGTCATGGAGGACGACCAGCTCAAGACCTTCGTCGAGCAGGTCGAGGGGATGAGCATGGTGGAGTGGCGCGGCCAGCTGCTCACCAAGTCCCCCGACGGCGGTGGCAAGCGGATCTTCGAGCTCAGCGGACGCTTCACCCCCGCCACCGGCGACAGCGAGGTGGCCATGGAGTCCGCCATCAACGACGTCAAGGAGCACGTGGACTACGTCGTGGTCGACGGGAAGACCTACTTCAACAGCGACGCCTGGGGCCCCGCCTCGGCGGACTGCTGGGTCGACATCACCGGCGACGTGTCCCGGACCTGGGGCCTGCCGACCCGCCTCGACCCCACCTGGCCGGTCACGGCCTCCCGCGCCACTCGCGTGACTGGCGGCGGCGTCCAGGTCGCGGTGGCGGCCAAGAACGTCCTGACCGGGATGCCGCGCGGCCTCTTCCCGGCCGTGCCGGCCGGGCTCGATGAGGTGGAGGCCAGGGCCTCGGTCGTCCCGCACGGCCCGCTGCTCGAGGTCACCGTCGACGTGGCCAGCATGTGGTCGACGGTCCCGGACGAGCAGCTCGCGGCCATCGACACGAAGAAGGCCGGCTGGTGGGCGATGACCATGCAGCAGGCCCGCGACACCTCGCCGACCGTGCGGCCCAGCCACGTCTTCGACCCGGCGGTCACCCCGCCCCGGCAGTGCATGAAGGGCTGACCGCGGCACGGCATGATCGGGCGCATGCCCGCCCACGTCGCGTTCCTGCGTGCCATCAACCTCGGAGCGAGGCGCACGTTCCCCAGCACGGCGATCGTCGCGGCCGCGGAGGCCGCGGGGTTCACCGACGTGGCGACCCACATCAACACGGGCAACGTGCTGGTGCGCTCGCCGATGAGGTCGCGCGCCAGGGTCGAGGCCGCCCTCGAGGCAGCGTTCGAGGCCGACCGCGGCTTCGCGGTGCCGACGATCGCGTTCACCCCCGCCGAGGTGCGCCGGATCGTCGCTGACGCCGACGAGCTCGCCGGCACGATGTCGTCCCTCGGCATGCACTACGTCAGCCTCCTCAAGGAGGCGCCGCCCGAGGACGTCGCCCGGGCGGCCGAGGAGGAGTGGACCGACGAGGAACGGCTGGTGGTGCGCGGGCGGGCCGCCCACCTGCTGCTGGCCGAGCGCGACACCTACGCGACCGCCCGGCTGTCCAACAGCTCGGTCGAGAAGCGCCTCGGCGTCGCCACCAACCGCACCCTGCGCGTGGTGCGCACGGTCGCGCAGAAGTGGTGCTGAGCGTCAGGCGACCTCGACGCCCGCCGCCGCCATCTCGGTGATCGCCGCGGCCGTGCTCTCCGGCGCCACGCCGGCGCACAGGGCGGTGAGGACCCGGGTGTCGAAGCCCTCACGGGCACTGTCGAGCGCGGTGGCCCGGACGCAGTGGTCGGTCGCGATCCCGCAGACGTCGACCTCGGAGACCTCCCGCTCGCGCAGCCACTCGGCGAGGCCCCGACCGTCCGTCGTACGGCCCTCGAAGCCGGAGTACGCCGCCGCGTGCTCGCCCTTGAGGAAGATCGCGTCGAAGGGCTGGGGGTCCAGGTTGGGGTGGAACGCCTCGCCGTCGGTCCCGACCTTGCAGTGGACCGGCCACGAGTGCTGGTAGTCGGGCTTGGCCGCCCAGTGGTCGCCGGGATCGACGTGGTGGTCCTTGGTCGCCACCACCACGTCGTACGACGGTGCGTCGGCCGCCTTGCTGTGCCACCGGTGCACGAGGCTGCTGATGTCGGCGGCCACCCGGGCGCCGCCGTCGACCGGCAGCGAGCCGCCCTCGCAGAAGTCGTTCTGGACGTCCACCACCAGCAGCGCTCGAGCCATACCCGGCAGGTTAGCGCGGCTCAGCCGCCCAGGTGCTGCGTGGGGATGACCGGTTCGCCGGCGCTCATCATCTGGGCGGCGACGGGCAGCTCGGCCCGGGACGCCTCGTGGTGGGCCCTCGCCTCCGCGAGGGTGGTGCGACCGACGACCTCCCCACGCCGGACGAGGGGGACCAGCAGCGGCCGGTCGTCGCCGTCGTCGTCGGGCGAGGCGCCGATGCCGACCACCTCCGCCTGCGCGGTGCCGGCGGGGGAGCGGCGCCGCAGGGCGAGCTTGCGCCCGCCGACGGAGACCTTGTCGGTCGACGTCTTGGCGACGGGCACCAGCTCCCCGCCGGCGCCCTCCCGGGCCACCAGCTTGTAGACGAAGCCGCAGGTCGGGTGGCCGGAGCCGGTCACCAGCTGCGTGCCGACGCCGTACCCGTCGACGGGGGCGGCGGCCAGCGCGGCGATCGCGTGCTCGTCGAGGTCGCTCGTCACGACGATGCGGGTGCCGGTCGCCCCGAGCGAGTCGAGCTGCGCTCGCACGTCGCGTGCCACCACCCCCAGGTCGCCCGAGTCGAGCCGCACCGCTCCGAGCCCGGTCCCCGCCACCTCCACGGCCAGGCGGACCGCCTCGGCGACGTCGTAGGTGTCGACGAGCAGGGTGGTGCCCACGCCGAGGCTGTCGACCTGCGCCCGGAAGGCGTCGGCCTCGGTGTCGTGGAGCAGGGTGAAGGAGTGGGCGGCGGTCCCGGCGGTGGGCACGCCGTACCGCTGCCGCGCCATCAGGTTCGAGGTGGCGGCGAACCCCGCGACGTACGCCGCGCGCGCCGCGGCCACCGCCGCCTCCTCGTGGGTGCGGCGGGACCCCATCTCGATGCACGGGCGGCCGCGGGCGGCCATGGTCATCCGCGACGCCGCAGACGCGATCGCCGAGTCGTGGTTGTAGACCGACAGCAGCAGCGTCTCCAGCAGGACCGCCTCCGCGAAGGTCCCCTCGACGACCACGAGCGGTGACCACGGGAGGTAGACCTCGCCCTCGGCGTAGCCCCACACGTCGCCGGTGAAGCGGTACGACGCCAGCCACCCCAGCATGTCCCGGTCGACGACGCCCTCGAGCGTGGCGAGCGCCTCGTCGTCGAAACGGAACGCCTCCAGGGCGTCGAGCGCCCGTCCGACGCCCGCCACCACGCCGTACCTCCGCCCGGTCGGGAGACGTCGCGGGAAGAGCTCGAAGACGCACCGGCGTCCGGCGGTGCCCGCGCGCCGCGCGGCCTGCACCATGGTGAGCTCGTAGTGGTCGGTCAGCAGCGCCGGTGAGCCAGTCACGGCGCCCACTGTGCCACGATGGAGGCGTGTCAGCCGCCAGCCCGGTCGAGGTCGAGCCGACCCTGACCCCCGACGAGATCACGTTCCTCGCGAAGCCCTGGGTCACCATCGTGTGGGACGACCCGGTCAACCTGATGTCCTACGTGACCTACGTCTTCCGGAAGTACTTCGGCTACGACAAGGCGAAGGCCGAGAAGCTGATGATGGAGGTCCACACCGACGGCAAGAGCGCGGTCTCCACCGGCACCCGCGAGGAGATGGAGCGCGACGTGCAGGCCATGCACGAGTACGGCCTGTGGGCCACCATGGAGAAGGCCTCGTGAGGCCACGACGATGAGCGGCTTCGCCCGCCACCGCCGGAGCCGCCGCGTCATCGCCACCTTCACCGGCTTCGAGGCGGACCTGCTCCGCTCGCTGGCCTCGCAGATGGTCGAGCTCCTGCGCAACGAGCGCGCCGAGCCCGCCGCGGCGACGACCGACCCGTTCGAGCGGATGATGGCGGAGTTCTCGGGCCCGACGACGATCCCGGAGGACCCGGTCCTGGCCCGGCTCTTCCCGACGGCCTACCCCGACGACCCCGATGCGGCCGCCGACTTCCGCCGCTTCACCGAGGGCACCCTGCGCGACGGGAAGGCGGCGGCGGCGGGGACGATCATCGACACGCTCGAGGACGCCGGCCTGCCGCCGGAGCTGACCGAGGACGGCCTCGTCATCGACGTCGAGCTCGAGGAGGGCGAGGCGGAGACCTGGATGCGGGCCTTCACCGACATCCGCCTGGCGCTGGCCACCCGGCTCGGGGTCGAGGAGGGCGACGAGGACTACTGGCTCTCGCTGCCCGACGAGGACCCCCGGGCGCAGGCGCACGACATCTACGACTGGGTCGGGCTGCTCCAGGAGAGCCTGATCGAGGCGCTCAGCAGGTGAGGGACCGGTGACCCCGATCCCGGAGCACGTCGTGGCACTGCGCGAGAAGATCGGCCAGGACCTGCTGCACCTGCCGGCCGTGACGGCCGTCGTCCGCCATCCCGAGCGTGCCGAGCTGCTGCTCGTACGACGCGCCGACAACGGTGCCTGGACGCCGATCACCGGCATCCTCGACCCCGGTGAGGAGCCGGCCGTCGGCGCGGCTCGAGAGGCCCTCGAGGAGACCGGCACCGTGATCCGGGTCGACCGGCTCGCCGCCACCTCGGCGCACCCGGAGACGCTCCACGTCAACGGCGACCGGGCGTCGTACCTCGACCTGACGTTCGCCTGCACGTGGGTCGAGGGGGAGCCGCACGTCGCCGACGACGAGTCGGTCGACGTCCGGTGGTGGCCGCTCGACGCGCTGCCGGAGATGAGCCGGGTGCACCTCGGCCGGATCGAGGCGTCGTTGAGCGACGAGCGCGAGGCTCGTTTCGTTCCGCCGCCAGGCCAGGCCGGGCCGGCGGCCCCGCCGACGCCCGCCCCGCGCCTGACGCCCGAGACGCCCGTGCTCGGCGTCGACGCGTGTGCGAAGGGCTGGGTCGGGGTGCTGCTCGACCAGCGGCTGCGGGCCTCGGTCTTCGTGGCCCGCACGATCACGGAGCTGGTGGGCCTCGTGGCCGAGTCGGTCGAGGTGTCGGTGGTGGCGATCGACATCCCCGTCGGCCTGCCCGACGCCGGCGGACGCGCCGCCGACGTCGAGGCCCGGACGGTGCTCGTCGGCAGGTCCTCCTCGGTCTTCTCCACCCCGACCCGGGCCGCCCTCGCCGCCGCCACCCTCGACGAGGCCCGCGCGGCCAACCTGGCGGCCACGGACGGACGGACGAGCGTCAGCGCGCAGGCGTACGCGCTGCGCGACAAGGTCCTGCAGGTCGACGCCTGGGTACGCGGGCGTCCGGGGGTGCGGGTGATCGAGGTGCACCCCGAGGTGAGCTTCGCCCGGATGGCCGGGGCCCCGCTCCTGGCCCGCAAGAAGGACGCCGACGGGGTGCGCGCCCGGCGCGAGGTGCTGGCGAGCCACGGCATCGTGGCCCCGCCCTGGTTCCGCGGCGCGGGCTTCGCCGAGGACGACCTGCTCGACGCGTGCGCGGCCGCGTGGACCGCCGTACGCCACTCGCTCGGCGTCTCGGAGTCGCTGCCGGCGACGCCTGAGGTCTTCTCCGACGGGCTCCCGGCCGCCATCCGCGCCTGAGGTGCGCCGGCTCAGCCGGAGTGGGTGGTGACGCCGTACCTCTCCCGGGAGGCGAGCGCCCAGCGCGACACGGGCACGGCGACCAGCCCGGTGAGCACCATCAGGACCGAGAGCGCCAGCCACCCGACCTCGCCGAGCTGGACGCAGCACAGCGCGACCAGGGGCGGGCCGACGACGTGGGTGAGGCTGAAGCCGAGCCCGGCGAAGCCCTGGTACTGGCCCTGCCGCTCGTGCGGGGCCAGCCCCATCTGCAGGCCCCACTGCCCGCCGGAGCCGATCATCTCGCCGACGACGTGGACCAGCGACCCGACGACCAGCAGCACCACGGCCGTGGTGGCGTCGCCGCGCTCGGCGAACGCCACGATGGCGAACCCGACGGCGATGAGGCACGCGCCGACCAGCAGCGCCCGGGCGCCACTGGTCACGGAGTCGGCACGCCGCGACAGCCGCACCTGGAACAGCGTCACGGCGATCGTGTTCATCACCAGCAGGACCGCCACCATCACGCGCGGCGCCTCGGTGCGCTCCACGATGTAGAGCGCCATCCCGAGCTCCATGACGACGAAGTGGAGCGAGAAGACGCCGGTGATGGCGGTGATCACGACGAACGGCAGGTCGCGCAGCACCCCGAGTCGCGGTTCGCCGGCGCCGCGCACGTACGCCGGCAGGTCGGGCAGGCGGGTGGTGTTCCATGCCGCCAGGGCGGTGAACCCGGCGTTGAGGACGAAGACGCCGAGGTAGGCCCAGCGCTCGTCGACCACGAGGGCGAGCCCGCCGAAGACCGCTCCCAGCCCGATGGCGGAGTTGGTGACCGCCCGCAGGTAGGCCTTGAACAGGACACCGCGACCGCCGGTGGCCAGCTGCGCGATGACCCCCTGCTGGACCGCGCCCGCGGCACGCTCGAAGAAGGTCAGGAGCGCGAGGGCGAGCGCGAGCATCCACGGCTGCGTGGCCAGCGCCGGCAGGGCGGCGGTGGCGGCCGCGCCGACCATGAACCAGGTCAGCACCCGGCGGGGTCCCAGCACGTCGCCGAGGTGCCCGGCCGGGACCTGGACCAGGATCGCGACGACGCCGGCGACGGCGAACGCGAAGGCCACCTCGGCGGCGGAGAAGCCGACGTGCCGGGTGAAGTAGATCGCGCTGGTGGTGATCACCGCGCCCGAGCCGAAGCGGTTGGCGAAGGAGCCCAGCGCCAGCACCCGGAGGTCCCGGTCGAGCGGGATGCCCCGGCGGGTCAGCGGCTCGGCGGGGACGACGCTCATGCCCCACCTCCGCCCAGCACACGACTCCGATGTCTTGACGTCGAGAGTAATCCCGTGAGACGTGCCCGACCCAACCGGCGGCTCCGCCTACCCTCGGAGGCGTGCTCACCATCGACCAGGCGACGTACGACGCGATCGTCGCCCACGCCCGGCGCGACCACCCGGACGAGGCCTGCGGCGTCGTCGCGGGGCCCGAGGGCAGCGACCGCCCCGAGCGGTTCGTGCCGATGGTCAACGCCGCCGGCAGCCCGACCTTCTACGAGTTCGACTCCACCGAGCTGCTCCACCTCTACAAGGACATGGACGCCCGCGACGAGGAGCCGGTGGTCGTCTACCACTCCCACACCGCGACCGAGGCCTACCCGAGCCGCACCGACATCGGGCTGGCGAGCGAGCCGAACGCCCACTACGTCCTGGTCAGCACCCGCGACTGCTTCACTTCCTCGGGAGGGAATAACGAGGGCCCCGTGGAGTTCAGGTCGTTCAGAATCATCGACGGCGAGGTGACCGAGGAAGAGGTCGTCGTCGTCGAGCAGCTGCCCCCCGCCAGTCCCCCGAGGAGTGACCCCTGATGGCGATCGACGTCCGCATCCCGACGATCCTGCGCACCTACACCGACGGCGCCAAGGCCGTGGCGGGTGACGGGGCCACCCTGTCGGCGCTGATCGACGACCTCGACGGCAACCACCCCGGGATCAAGGACCGGCTCGTGGAGAGCAAGGACGGGGGCCTCGAGCTGCGCCGCTTCGTCAACGTCTACGTCAACGACGAGGACGTGCGCTTCATCGGCGGGCTCGACGCCCAGCTCTCCGACGGCGACCAGGTCGTCGTGCTGCCGGCCGTCGCCGGCGGATGACCGCCTCGGTGACGGCGCCGGCGGTCGTGCGATGACGCGGTACGACGACCTGCTGGCCTCGGTCGGCAGCACCCCGCTGGTCGGCCTGCCCCGGCTCTCGCCGAGCCCGGAGGTCCGCATCTGGGCCAAGCTCGAGGACCGCAACCCGACCGGCTCCATCAAGGACCGCCCGGCGCTGCGGATGATCGAGCAGGCCGAGGCCGACGGCACCCTGCGGCCGGGGTGCACGATCCTCGAGCCGACCTCGGGCAACACCGGGATCTCCCTGGCGATGGCCGCCAAGCTCAAGGGCTACCGCATCGTGTGCGTGATGCCGGAGAACACCTCGGAGGAGCGTCGGCAGCTGCTGCGGATGTGGGGCGCGGAGATCATCTCCTCGCCCGCCGCCGGTGGCTCCAACGAGGCCGTCCGCGTCGCCAAGCAGGTCGCCGAGGACCACCCCGACTGGGTGATGCTCTACCAGTACGGCAACGCGGCCAACGCCCTCGCGCACGAGGAGGGAACCGGCCCCGAGATCCTGGCCGACCTGCCGACCATCACCCACTTCGTCGCCGGGCTCGGCACGACCGGGACCCTGATGGGCGTCTCCCGCTTCTTCCGCGCCCACAAGCCGGACGTCCGGATCGTGGCCGCCGAGCCGCGCTACGGCGAGCTCGTCTACGGCCTCCGCAACCTCGACGAGGGGTTCGTCCCGGAGCTCTACGACGAGTCGCTGATCGACTCACGGTTCAGCGTCGGCCCGCGCGACGCCGTACGGCGGGTGCGCGAGCTGCTGGAGCTCGAGGGCATCTTCGCCGGCATCTCGACCGGGGCGATCCTCCACGCCGCCCTCGGCCAGGCCGCCAAGGCGGTCAAGGCGGGGGAGTCTGCCGACATCGCCTTCGTGGTGTGCGACGGCGGCTGGAAGTACCTCTCCACGGGTGCCTACGAGGGCACCGTCGACGAGGCCGAGGACCGGCTCGACGGCCAGCTCTGGGCCTGATCCCGATCCGCGCGGCTACAGCTCCCAGCGCAGCGGCCAGGGGTTGAAGGAGCACCCGCCGGTGCCCTTGGACTGCTGCATCATCACCGGCGCGGGTCCCCGCCCGGAGGAGCAGCCGGCGTGGCCGCGACCGAGCCAGTGGCCGGTCTCGTGGTTGACGACCAGGTGGCGGTAGTCGCGGAGGCTGCGCCCGGCGCGGTTCCACGCGGGGGACGCGTGCTTCCAGCGCTCCTGGTTGATGATCACGAAGCGGCCGACCCGGCAGGACCACATCACGGAGCAGACGGGGGAGTACGACGGCAGGTACCGCGCCTCGGACAGCACGAGGGTGAAGTGGCCGCCGCGGGCCACGGGACGGAACTGCGTGCCGCCGGCCCGCCACCCGCGGGCGTCGGCGTAGGTCTCCTGGGCCTGTCGGCGGAACTCCCGGACGCTGGTGGTGATCCGCCCGCGGGTCACCACGGAGTAGGTCACCCGTCGGCGGACCGGGGCGGCGTGGTCCACGCGGCGGGTCGGCCGCGACTCGGCCTCCGTCCACGCGTGCCCGGGGGCCCGGACCCGCACCAGGACGCTCACGCGGGTCCCGACGTCGAGGGCGGTCAGGCGGTAGCGCCGCTCCCTGGCGCCCCGGATGGGCTCGCCGTCGCGGAGCCAGCGGTAGCGGGTCTCCTCGCGCGTGGGGGTCCAGCGACCGGGGAACGCCCGGAGGACCACACCCAGCCTCGGTGTCCCGGTCACGTCGGGCCGCTCCGTCTGCACGAGGGGTGGGAGGTCCGCCCGCGGTGACTCGGCCGCCGTCGGGGCGGCGAGGAGCGACAGGAGGACGGCGAGGAGGAGGCCGCGGATCACCCGCCGAGCCTAGCGCCGGTCAGGGGCGGGCGGTGACGTCCAGGTCCTGCGCCACGTTGTGCTCGCTGTCCGGGACCGACGGCAGGTCGAGCAGGTCGAGCGAGAGGTTGGCCAGGTCGCCGTTGCGGACCGGCTGCCGGTCCCCGGCGTACGAGACGCGGGCGCGGCCCGGGTCGGCGTAGTCGCGGTTGAGCTCGTAGAGGTCGCCCCCGGCGTCGACGCCCGGTCCGCGCACCACGAAGGGGACGCGGTAGTTGGCCGGTCTCCTGGCGTCGGAGTGGTCCGAGCCCCGCCCGCCGTGGTCGCTGGTGAGCACGATCGCCGTCGTGGCCGCCAGGGAGGGGTCGTCGTCGACCGTGCCGACGACCTCGCCGACGAGGGTGTCGACCCGGCGGACCGCGCGGAGGTAGGCGGGGGACATGAACCCCCGGGCGTGGCCGACGTCGTCAGGCATCGAGAGGTGCAGGAACCGGAAGGTGCGGCGACCGTCGAGCACGTCCTGCTGCAGCGCGTCGACGAGGGCGCCGTTGCGGAGGTTGATCAGCGTGTGGTCGATGTCAGCGCCCCAGGAGCGCTCCCACAGCGAGAACTTGGTCTTGCTGGCGAACAGGGCGGTCGTCCCCCGGGCGTCGTGCACGACACCGAAGACCGACTCGACGTCCTCGCCGGCCGCTGCCTGCACCGTCGCGGGGCGCCGGCGGTCGTCGTTCCAGGTCACCCCGTGACCGCCGCGGCTCTTGTTGATCCGCCGTCCCGTCACCATCCCGGTGTGGTTGGGGAGGGTGACCGTGCGCTCGACCTCCGTGCGGGCGTTCAGCGTCGACGCGCCCTCGTCGATCAGCGCGTGCAGGTGGGGCGCGCCCGAGGGCCCGAGCCGGCGCAGCGCCTTGGGGTTGAGGGCGTCGACCGAGATGGCGATGACCTGGTCGACGGCGTCGTCGGGCGAGGCCGGCCCCGGGTCGGGGCTGCTTCCCGCGGCCGTGGAGGTCCCGTCGTCGACCGTCGGCACCGCCCCCGCGAGGGGGCCTGTGACCAGCAGGGTGGCGGCGGCGGCCAGCGCGGCCGTGAGGGCAGCCGACTTCGGGGCGGCGGGGTGGAGGCGCACCCGTCGACGATAACCCGCGGCGCCCGGTGTGACCGGACGAACGTCGCGGCGGCGTGCGTGCGACCGCCCCCTCGCCTAGCCTGACGACGTGCCGCCCACCACCGCCGACGCCCCGATCGGCATCTTCGACTCCGGGTTCGGCGGGCTCACCGTGGCTCGCTCGGTCATCGACCAGCTGCCCCACGAGTCGGTGCTCTACCTCGGCGACACCGCGCGCCAGCCCTACGGGCAGAAGCCCATCGGCGAGGTGCGCGAGTACGCCCTCGAGTGCCTCGACCACCTCTACGACCAGGGCGTCAAGGCCCTGGTCATCGCGTGCAACTCCGCCAGCGCCGCGATGCTGCGCGACGCCCGCGAGCGCTTCGACGTCCCGGTGGTCGAGGTGATCCTGCCCGCCACCCGCCGAGCGGTGGCCGCGACGCGCAGCGGCCGGGTCGGGGTCATCTGCACCCGCGCCACCGCCGACTCGATGGCCTACGACGACGCGTTCGCGGCCGCTCCCCACCTCGACCTCCACATCGCGCCGTGCCCGGCGTTCGTGGACTTCGTCGAGCAGGGGGTCACCGGCGGCGACGAGCTGCTCGCGGTGGCGCACGAGTACCTCGACCCGCTGGTCGCCGCGGAGGTGGACACCCTGATCCTCGGCTGCACGCACTACCCGCTCCTCACGGGCGTCATCTCCTACGTCATGGGCGACGGCGTGACGATGGTCAGCTCGGCGGAGGAGTGCGCCAAGGACGTCTACAAGATGCTGGCCCGCACCGGCCTGATGCGCTCCGACGGCGACCCGACGTACGCCTTCGCCACGACCGGCAGTCCGGAGGAGTTCGCCACGATCGGCCGCCGCTTCCTCGGCTCCGAGCTGCTCGGCGCCTCGCAGTTCGCCGGAAGCCTGCGATGAGCCACCACCCGATGAGGCTCACCGTCGTGGGGTGCTCGGGCTCGTACCCCGGTCCGGAGTCCCCGGCGAGCTGCTACCTGATCGAGGCGGAGGGCGACACCGGGTCGGGCGGGACCCGCACGTGGCGGATCCTCCTCGACCTCGGCAACGGCGCCCTCGGCCGGCTCCAGCGTCACGCCGACCCCCTGGCGGTCGACGCGGTCTTCATCAGCCACCTCCATGCCGACCACTGCCTCGACCTCTGCGGCTACTACGTCATGAGGAAGTACCACCCGACCGGTCCCCAGCCCCGCATCCCCGTCTGGGGTCCCGCCGGCACGGCCGAGCGGATGGCGCGCGCCTACGACCTGCCCCACGAGCCGGGCATGGGCGAGGAGTTCGACTTCCGCGAGCACTCCGAGTCCGGCGTCGTCGTGGAGGTCGGGCCGTTCCGCGTGGAGGCGCGGCGCGTGGTCCACCCGGTCGACGCCTTCGCGCTGCGCGTGACGGCCCACGACCGGGTCCTCGTCTACAGCGGCGACACCGGCCCCTGCGCGGCGCTGGACGAGGTCGCCGCGGGCGCCGACCTGCTGCTCGCGGAGGCGTCGTTCCAGAGCGCCACGGACAACCCTCCCGACCTCCACCTCACCGGCGCCGACTGCGGTCGTACGGCGGCCGCCGCCGGCGTCGGGCGGCTGGTCCTGACGCACGTCCCGCCGTGGTACGACCCCGAGGTGGCACGGGCCGAGGCGATCGCGGAGTGGGACGGTCCCGTCGAGCTCGCGCGGGCCGGTGCGACGTACGACGTCTGAGCCTCAGACCAGACCGGCGTCGTGGACGCACATCGCGACCTGGACGCGGTTGGCGCAGCCGAGCTTGCCGAGGAGCCGGGAGACGTGGGCCTTGACGGTGGGCACCGACAGGTAGAGCTCCGCGGCGATCTCGGCGTTGCTGAGCCCCCGGCCGACGGTCACGGCGACCTCGAGCTCGCGCTCGGTGAGGAGGGCGAGGCGCTCCTCGGCGTGGCGCAGCCGGTTGACCGACGGGTCGTTGCGCAGGCGCGACAGCAGGCTCCGGGTCGCGGACGCGGAGAGCATCGCCTCACCCGCCGCCACCTTGCGGATCGCGTCGACGATCTGGTCCGGCGGGGTGTCCTTGAGCAGGAAGCCGTCGGCTCCGGCCGCGACGGCTCCCACCACGTGGTCGTCGGCGTCGAAGGTCGTCAGGACGACGACGTGGGGCGGGTCGGGCTGCTGGTGCAGCCGGCGGGTGGCGTCGAGCCCGCTCATCACCGGCATCCGGATGTCCATCAGCACGACGTCGGGACGCAGGGCATCGACCTGCCGCAGGGCCTGCGCCCCGTCGGACGCCTCACCGACGACCTCGAGGTCGCGCTGCCCGCCGAGCATCAGCGAGAGCGCCGAGCGGACCAGCGGGTCGTCGTCGACCAGCAGGACGCGGATCATGTCTCCCACGGTATCCATGCCTGGAGGACGAAGGAGCCCCGGTCCCGCCCCTGTCGCAGCCGCCCCCCGCGCAGCTCGGCGCGCTCCCGGAGACCCACCAGCCCGAGGCCGGCGCCCGGGGTCGAGGTCACCTCGAAGCCGACCGGGTTGCGCAGCTCGACGTCGATGCCGCGCTCGGGCTCCCCGCTCAGGCGCACGGACACCACCGCGCTCGGGGCGTGCTTGCGCGCGTTGGTCAGGCCCTCCTGGACGATGCGGTAGACCGTGCGGCCGACGGCGTCCGGGACCGGTGGGCCCTCAGGGTCCACGAGGTCGGTGAAGCGCACGTTGCTGCCCGAGGCGCGGGCCTCCGCGACGAGGCGGGCGACGTCGCCGTACGTCGGCTGGGGCTGCGCCGCGGGCTGGCCGGACGTGTCCTGGCGCAGGACGCCCAGGACGTCCCGCAGCTCGCGCAGGGCCTGGTTCGCCTGGTCCTGGATCTGCGTGAGCCCCTCACGCAGCCGGTCGGCAGGCAGGTCGTCGCGGAAGGCCAGCGCCCCGGCCTGCATCGAGACCTGGGTGATGCGGTGTGCCAGCACGTCGTGCATCTCGCGCGCGATCCGGGCGCGCTCGGTGACCTTCGCCTGGCCCACGCGCAGGTCGCGCTCGTCCTCCGCCCGTCGGGCCCGGGCCCGGAGGGTCCACAGCAGCTCGCGCCTCGAGCCGAGGTACATCCCCCACCCGAGGACGGCTGCCACGAACACGACGTTGAGCGCGACGGTCAACCAGAGGCTCTCCCTGGGCTCACCGGGGGCGAGCCTGCTGTAGCCGATGCCCGCGGCGACGTTGGCCAGCCCCACGAGGACGACCGGACCCGGACGTCGTGCCGTCGCCACCGAGACGCCGGCCAGGGTCGCCGGCCCCGCGGCGACGCCCGACACGGTGCTCAGCACGGCCGTGGCGAGACCGATCGCCGTGGGGTACCTCCGCCGGAGGTGGACGAGCGCGAAGGCGAGGACGCCGATCGCGACCTCGGTCCAGAAGACCGATCGGTGCTCGCGCCACTCGACGACGACGAACTCGCCCCAGGCGAGCCCGGAGATCAGGAGGCACAGGGCGTACCGCCATGCGTGGCTCGCCCGGGTGAGCGCGGGCCGCGTCTCCTCGGGCGTCGGTCGCTGCTCCACGGGCACAGGCTCCCACGTCGCAGGTCCGGGGCGGCCCCTACTTTGGTCTCGTCCGGAGCCCTCCCGACGGCCGATGCCCGGGGCCCCCTCGGTCCGCGAGGCTCGGGGCATGATCACAGTGGAGGGACTCACCAAGGCGTACGGCGCCTTCACGGCCGTCGACGACGTCTCGTTCGTCGCCCGGCCGGGCCGGGTGACCGGCTTCCTGGGGCCGAACGGCGCCGGCAAGACCACGACCATGCGCGTCATGGTCGGACTCACGACCGCGACGTCGGGGTCGGTCACCATCGGTGGCCACCAGTACCGCGACATCCCCAACCCCGGCCGGCACGTGGGCGTCCTGCTGGACGCGTCGGCGCAGCACGCCGGGCGGACCGGGCGGGAGATCCTGACGATCGGCGCCCGCACCATGGGACTGCCGGACTCGCGCGTGGACGAGATGCTCGAGCTGGTCTCCCTGGACCCCACGGAGGCCAAGCGCCGGCTGCGCAACTACTCGCTCGGCATGAAGCAGCGGCTCGGGATCGCCCACGCGCTCCTCGGGGACCCGTCGGTGCTGATCCTCGACGAGCCCGCCAACGGCCTCGACCCCGCCGGCATCCGCTGGATGCGCGGGCTGCTCAAGGGGTACGCCGACCGCGGCGGGACGGTGCTGCTCTCCAGCCACCTCCTCAACGAGGTCGAGCTCATCGCCGACGAGATGGTCCTCATCGGGCGCGGCCGGATCGTCGCGCAGGGCACCAAGGAGCAGCTCCTGGCCGGCGGAGGCGACCAGGCCACGCACGTGAGCTCGCTCGACGACGAGCGCCTGCGCCGGGCATTGGCGTCCCGGGGGATCGCCGTCGCGACGGCCGGCCGCGGCCTGCGCGCCGAGGCGCCGCCGGTCGACGTCGGCCGGGCCGCAGCCGCGGAGTCCGTGGTCCTCACCGACCTGCGCATCGCAGAAGGAGGGCTCGAGGAGCTCTTCCTGTCCCTCACCTCAGACACCCAGCGCGACGCCGTCCTCGAAGGAGCAACCCGGTGACCACCACCCTCGCCCCGACCACCAGTCCCGCCGGCGGGGCCGACGGAGCGATCGACATCGCCTCCACCGCCGCCGTACCGATGTCCCGGCTGGCCCGCGTCGAGCTGCGCAAGGCCCTCGACACCCGCGCGGGCCGGTGGTTCACGATCGCCATCCTGGTCCTCGTGCTCGCCGTCCAGGTGGTCTACGCCTTCGCCGCGCCCGACGACGCCAAGGACTACGGCGACTTCCTAGGCATCGCCGGAGCGGTGCTCGGCTACTTCATGCCCATCCTCGTCATCATGCTGGTGACGAGCGAGGCCAGCCAGCGCAACGGCCTGGTGACCTTCACGCTGGAGCCGCGGCGCTCGCGGGTGGTCGTCGCGAAGTTCCTCGCCGGGTTCGCCCTGGCCGGCGCGGTGATGGTCCTGGCGGCTGCCCTGGCCGTCGTCGGCACCCTCGTGG
Organism: uncultured Nocardioides sp.; assembly: GCA_902805885.1. Classification (GTDB taxonomy): domain Bacteria; phylum Actinomycetota; class Actinomycetes; order Propionibacteriales; family Nocardioidaceae; genus Nocardioides. The sequence continues at coordinate 21,381 of CADCUM010000107.1, forward strand.
GCGGCGCGACGGGGGCCTCGCCCGAGTGGACGGTCGACGGCAACCTGTTCTTCAACGGGTTCGTGCTGTCCAACGTGATCGGCGTGCTCATCGGGTTCGCCATAGCGACGTTGGTCATGAACACGGCGGCGGCCATCGTCGCCTACTTCGTCTACAGCCTGATCCTCCCGATCGCCGTCGGGATCCTCGGGATGCTCAGCGAGGGCTTCCGCGACGTCGCCCCGTGGATCGAGTTCAACACGGCCCAGCTCCCGCTGTTCGAGGGCGACTACACGCCGACAGGTGAGCAGTGGGCGCAGATCGCCGTCTCCGGGACGATCTGGCTCGTGGTCCCGCTGGTGCTCGGCATCGTGCGGCTGCTCCGCACCGAGTTCAAGTAGGCGTTCACGTAGACCCACGGACCGCCCCTCGGGGGAGGGGCAGCGGCGAGCCGGGACGGTCACCAGGGGGTGACCGGCCCGGCTCGTGTCGTCGCCGGTCGTTAGGGTCACGCTCATGACCTCGACCCCCGCCGCGGGCCGCGCCGACGGCCGCGCCGACGACCAGCTCCGCCCGATCACGATCACCCGCAACTGGCTCGACCACGCCGCCGGCTCGGTGCTCGTGGAGTTCGGCGGCACCAAGGTGCTGTGCGCAGCCTCGGCCACCGAGGGCGTGCCCCGCTGGCGCAAGGGGTCCGGACTGGGCTGGGTGACGGCGGAGTACGCGATGCTGCCCGCCTCGACCAACACGCGTTCGGACCGCGAGTCGGTCAAGGGCCGCATCGGCGGCCGCACCCACGAGATCTCCCGGCTGATCGGCCGGTCCCTGCGCGCCGTCATCGACCACAAGGCGCTGGGGGAGAACACGATCGTGCTCGACTGCGACGTCCTCCAGGCCGACGGCGGCACGCGCACGGCGTCGGTCACGGGGGCCTACGTCGCCCTCGCCGACGCCGTCGCCCACCTGCGCGGCAAGGGCGCCCTCACCGGCCAGCCGCTGACCGGGTCGGTCGCGGCGGTGTCGGTCGGCATCGTCGGCGGTGTCCCGCGGCTCGACCTCCCCTACGAGGAGGACGTGCGGGCCGAGACCGACATGAACGTCGTGATGACCGGCGACGGCAGGTTCGTCGAGGTCCAGGGCACCGCCGAGGGCGCCGCCTTCGACCGCTCCGAGCTCGACGCGCTGCTGGCGCTGGCCGAGAAGGGCTGCGCCGACCTGACGCGGCTCCAGCAGGAGGCGCTGGGCTCGTGACGACCGAGCGCGCGACCGCGGTCTTCCTGGCCTCCCGCAACGCCAAGAAGATCGCCGAGATGGAGCGCATCCTCGCCGAGCAGCTCCCCGGCGTGCGCGTCCTCGGTCTCGACGACGTGACCGACTACGACGAGCCGGTCGAGGACCAGCCGACCTTCGAGGGCAACGCACTGCTCAAGGCGCGCGCCGGGGTGGCCGCGACCGGGCTGCCGTCGGTGGCTGACGACAGCGGCCTGTGCGTGGACGCGCTCAACGGGATGCCCGGCGTGCTGAGCGCCCGGTGGTCCGGGCGCCCCAAGGACGACGGCCGCAACAACCGGCTGCTGCTCGAGCAGCTCGAGGACGTGCCCGACGACCGGCGTACCGCTCACTTCGCGTGTGCCGTCGCGCTCGTGTGGCCGGACGGCCGCGAGGAGGTCGTCCACGGCCGGATGGACGGTCGGATCGTCCGGGAGGGCCGCGGCAGCGGCGGGTTCGGCTACGACGTGCTCTTCGTGGCCGACGAGCACGCCGAGGCGGGACTCACCTCCGCCGAGCTCGACCCGGGGGAGAAGGACCGGATCTCCCACCGGGGCCGGGCGTTGCGCGAGCTCGCCCCGCGGCTGGTCGCCGGCCTCAGGTCCTGACGGCCGTGCCCTCGACTGCCCGGACCCGCCGGGAGACCCAGCTGCCCCAGAGGGCCGCGAACACGAACATCACCAACGAGTAGACCGCCGCAGGCACCGAGATCTCCACGCTGTCGAGCACCTCGACGGCGACGAAGATGGCGAGTGTCGCGTTGTGGACCCCGACCTCCATCGACGAGGCGATGGCCTGGGGTCCGGACACGCCCAGGGCCTTGGGCACGACGTACCCCACGACCAGGCTGAGGGCGCAGAACAGCGCGGTCACCAGCCCGACGTCGGCGAGGAAGTCGCCGACGCTCTCCCGCTGGTCGAGCAGGATGCCGAGGACCAGGATCGCCAGGATGAGGGCCGAGCCGATGCGTACGGGGCGGTCCATCCGCTCGGCGAACGCCGGCGCCTTCGCCCGGACCAGCATGCCGATCCCGACGGGCACCAGGATCAGGCCGAACACCTTGACGATCTCCGCGAGCGGCATCGTGACGTCGTCCTGACGGTCGTAGTAGGCGATCGCCAGGCCGGTGATGAGGGGGAGCGTGACCACCGCGATGACGGTGTTGATCGCGGTGAGCGTGATGTTCAGGGCGACGTCACCGTGGAAGAGGTGGCTGAAGAGGTTGGCGGTCGTCCCGCCGGGTGAGGCCGCGAGCAGCAGCATCCCGATGCCCAGCAGTGCGGGCAGGTCGAACAGGACGACCAGGCCGAAGCACACCAGCGGCAGCAGCACGACCTGACAGGCCAGCGCCACCGCGACCGCCGCCGGTGCCCGCGCGACCCGGCGGAAGTCGTCCAGCGTGAGGCCCAGCCCGAGCCCGAGCATGATGATGCCCAGGGCGATCGGCAGGCCGACGGTGGTGAGCGCGGAGTCCATGGCGGGACCCTAGTGGGGGAATGGTGCGCCCGGTGAGATTCGAACTCACACTGTCACGGACCTAAGCCGTGTGCCTCTGCCGTTGGGCTACGGGCGCAGCGCGGGGTGCTGGACTCGACCGTACCGTCGCGCGCCCCGCTCGCTGTAACGCCGGGTTGCCCCTTGTTGACCCCGGTTTGCAACCCAGGGAGCACAAGCACGAACACGGCGTTACATGGCGCGGTGCGGCGCGCGGGGCGGATGGCGCGAGCTCAGCGGTCAGTCGAGCCCGAGGTCCCGCCGCAGCTTGCCGACGTGCCCGGTGGCCTTGACGTTGTACTGCGCGACCTCGACCGTGCCGTCCTCCCCGATGACGAACGTGGAGCGGATCACGCCCTCGACCTCCTTGCCGTAGAGCTTCTTCGCGCCGTGCGCCCCGTAGGCGCGGTGGACGTCGAGCGACTCGTCGGAGAGCAGGGTCAGGGTGAGCGCGTCGCGCTCGCGGAACGTCGCGAGCTTCGCCGCCTTGTCCTTGGAGATGCCGAGCACCTCGTAGCCGGCGGACCTCAGCGACTCGAGGGAGTCGGTGAAGTCGCAGGCCTGCTTCGTGCAGCCCGGCGTCATCGCCGCGGGGTAGAAGTAGACGATCACCTTGCGACCGCGCAGGTCGGCGAGCGAGACCTCCTCTCCGGTGTCCGCAGGCAGGGTGAAGTCGGGCGCGACGTCCCCGGGGGACAGGCGGTCGGTCATGCGTGCTCCTGGCGGGTGGGCGGATGAGATCAACTGGCTGTTGCAACCAACTTGCAATAAGGTGGGCCCGGCGGTCGGCCCGTTGCATCTGGTCCGGGCCGACCGCCCCATCCAACCAGCACATCGATCTGAAGGAGCGGCCTCGTGCACGTCCCGGACGGCTTTCTCGATGCACCGACGTCCCTCGCCACGGCCGGGGTCGCCGCGGCGGGCGTCGCCGTCGCGCTGCGCGGTGCGCGGCGCGAGCTCGACGACCGCACCGCACCGATGGCGGGGCTCGTCGCGACCTTCGTCTTCGCCGCCCAGATGATCACCTTCCCGATCGGTGCCGGCACCAGCGGCCACCTCCTGGGTGGCGCGCTCGCGGCCGTCCTCGTCGGCCCGTGGTCGGCCGTGCTCTGCCTGTCCGTCGTCCTCGGGGTGCAGGCGCTGCTGATGGCCGACGGCGGCATCACGGCGCTCGGCACCAACATCACCCTGCTCGGGCTGGTGACGGTCGTCGTCGGGTGGGGCGTCTTCGTCGCCCTGCGCCGTGTGCTCCCGAAGCGCACCGCCCTGGTCGCCCCGGCCGCTGCCGTGGGCGCCTTCGCCAGCGTGCCGGTCGCCGCACTGGTGTTCACGGGCCTGTTCGCCGTCGGCGGCAACGCGCCGGTCGACCTCTCCGCGGTCGTCGTCGCCATGCTGGCCTGGCACACCGCCATCGGCCTGGGCGAGGCGGCCATCACCGGCCTGGTCGTCGCCAGCATCGTCGCCGTACGACCCGACCTGGTGCACGGCGCGCGGCCGCTGCTCGCCCACCGTGAGCTCGAGGTCCGCGAGGTGGCGACGTCGTGAGCACCCGCCGCTTCTTCACGGTCGCCGTGCTCGTGAGCCTGCTCGTCGCGGGCGTCGCCAGCTACTACGCCAGCACCCACCCCGACGGCCTCGAGTACGTCGCCACCCAGACGGGCTTCCTGGACTCGGCCGAGGAGTCCGCCACGGCCGACAGCCCCCTCGCCGACTACCAGACGTCCGGTGTCGACGACGCGCGGCTCAGCGGCGGGATCGCCGGCGTGGTCGGGGTGCTCGTCATGCTGGCCCTGAGCACGGGCCTGTTCTGGGCGCTGCGCCGCCGCGGCAGTCCCGCGGACACCCGGGACTGATGGGCGCCCGGGACTGATGGGCGCCGGGCACGGCCACCGCCTGCACTTCCACGGACACAGCCCCCTCCACCGGGCGCCGGCGCACCTCAAGGTGCTGGGGCTGCTGGGGTTCATGCTGGTCGTCGTCGCGACGCCCCGGCAGGCGTACGGCGTCTTCGTCGCCGAGGCGCTCGTCCTGCTCGGCGCGGTCGCGGTCTCGCGGGTCCCCCTGACCTACCTGCTGCCACGGATGGTGGTCGAGGTGCCGTTCGCGCTCTTCGCGGTGCTGGTGCCCTTCATCTCCCACGGCCCCCGCACCGAGGTGCTGGGCGTCACCGTGTCGGAGCCCGGCCTGGTCGCCGGCACCGCTCTCCTGGTCAAGGGCACGATCGGCGTCCTCGCCTCGCTGACCCTGGCGGCCACCACCGAGCCGCAGGACCTGCTGCGCGGCCTCCAGCGGTTGCGCACCCCCGACCTGCTGGTGCAGATCATGGGCTTCATGGTCCGCTACCTCGACGTGGTCACCGCCGAGATGGCCCGCATGACGGTGGCGATGCGCTCACGTGGGTGCGACCCGCGGTCGCCGCGGCACTGGCCGGTCCTGGCCCGGTCGCTCGGCGCGCTGTTCATCCGCTCCTACGAGCGGGGGGAGCGGGTGCACCTCGCCATGCTCTCGCGCGGGTACGACGGGCGGCTGCCGCGGTGATCCCCGTGCTGGACGTGCGCGGTCTCGCCTTCGCCTACCCCGACGGGCACCAGGCGCTCTTCGGGGTCGACCTCCACGTCCACCGCGGCGAGCGGGTCGCCCTGCTCGGGCCCAACGGCGCCGGCAAGACGACCCTCGTCCTGCACCTCAACGGCATCCTGGCTGCGGGCCGTGGATCGGTCGCGGTGAGCGGCCTGCCGGTCGAGAGGGCCAACCTGCAGGAGGTCCGACGCCGGGTCGGCGTGGTGTTCCAGGACCCCGACGACCAGCTCTTCCTCGGGACGGTCCGCCAGGACGTGGCCTTCGGGCCCGCCAACCTCGGGGTGAGAGGAGCCGAGCTCGAGCGCCGGGTCATGGACGCGCTCGACCGGGTCGGGATGGCCGACTTCGCGGACCGCCCACCCCACCACCTCTCCTTCGGCCAGCGGCGTCGCGTCGCCGTGGCCACCGTGCTCGCGATGGAGCCCGAGGTCCTCGTGCTCGACGAGCCCTCGTCCAACCTCGACCCCGCGTCGCGGCGCGAGCTCGCCGACATCCTGCGCAGCCTGGACGTCACCCTGCTGATGGTCACCCACGACCTCCCCTACGCGCTGGAGCTGTGCCCGCGTGCGGTGGTGCTCAGCGAAGGAGTCGTCGTGGCCGACCGCTCCACCTACGACGTGCTGACCGACGAGGCGCTGATGTCGGCCCACCGCCTGGAGCTGCCCTGGGGTTTCGACCCGCGACGCATTGGTAGCCTTCCCCGGTGACCAAGGAACTGAGCGCGCTCGAGCGCGAGATCGAGCAGACGCGCGAGCGGCTGGCCTCGACGATCGACCAGCTCTCCCACCGCGCCAGCCCGCGCACGATCGTCAGTCGCGAGGTGACCTCCGTGAAGTCGCACTTCGTCGACCTCGAGTCCGGGGCCCCCCGCACCGACAACATCCTCAAGGTCGCGGGCGCCGTCGCCGGCGTCGTCGTGCTCCTCGCGGTCATCCGCCGCGTCGCCCGCTGAGCGGATGCCCGACACCGGGGGCAGTCGTCCCACGAGCCAGGCCCCGATCAACATGCTCCACGACCGGCTCCTCGTCGAGGTCGACCGGGAGGCCGGCGAGCGCCGGTCGGCGGGCGGCATCGTCATCCCCGCCACGGCCGCCATGGGCGCCCGCCGCCTCGCGTGGTCCAAGGTGATCGCGGTCGGGCCCCACGTCCGCGCGGTCGAGGTCGGCGACCGCGTCCTCTTCGACCCCGAGGACAAGGCGGAGGTGGAGGTGCACGCCGAGGTCTACGTCGTCATGCGGGAGCGCGACGTCCACGCGGTCGCCGCCGAGCGCCTCGAGAGCGGCTCGACCGGTCTCTACCTCTGACCCGTCGAGGTCAGCGAGTGCCGAGCGCGGCGTGCTTGGCGGCGTACATCGCCGCGTCCGCCGCGGCCACCAGCGCGGGGCCGTCCGGCTCGGCCGAGGTCGCGATCCCGACCGAGGCCCGGACGTCGATCTCCTGGTCCTCCCACGGGAGGCTGAAGGCGAGGGCTGAGCGCACCCGGTCCGCCACCAGGTCGGTCGCGGTCGCCGGGACGCGGGCGGCCAGGATGAACTCGTCGCCGCCGAGACGGGCCACGAGGTCCTGGGGACGGGCAGCCGCGCGGAGCCGGTGCCCGACCTCGACGAGCACCGCGTCCCCGGCCGCGTGGCCGAGGTCGTCGTTGACGCCCTTGAACCCGTCGAGGTCGAGGTAGGTCACCAGCACCACCTCGTCCTGCCCGAGGTCGGAGAGCTTCTCGGCCAGCCACGGCTGGACGACGCGGCGGGAGGCGCAGCGGGTCAGCGGGTCGGTGTCAGCCTCCGTGCGGGCCTGCTGCACGGCAGCCTCGCGCTCGACCTCGGCGGCGATCAGCCGGGCGAAGAGCCGCATGGTCGGCAGGTGCGCCTCCACCTGCTCCGCCTCGACCGAGTCAGCGGCGCAGAGGGTGCCCCAGAGCTGTCCGTCGGCCAGGGCGACCGGCACGGAGACGTAGACCTGGATACGGAGCGATCGAGCGGCGTCGCTGTCGCCCCAGACCTCGGGGACGTCCGTGGTGCACGCCCGACCCTCGTCCAGGGCGCGCTTGCACAGCGTGTCGTGCCACGGGACGAGCAGCCCCTCGGGCAGCTCGAAGTCGTCGCGGGTGTTGTTGGAGTAGCGGATCTCCTGGACCCCGTCGTCCTCGTGGACGACCGTGAGGTACGTCGACGCCAGCCCGGTGAGGTCGCCGAGGGCGCCGAGCAGCGGGCGGCTCAGGCGCTCGACGTCGTGGGCGCCCTCGACCGCCGCCGCGACGGCTGCCAGCCCGGTGGTGGCCTTCGGCTCGGGCTCCGCCGGGAGCGCGTCGAGGGCCAGCACCAGGGGCGCGACGACCTCGGCGAGGCCGACCAGGACGTCGTGGTCGCGCGCGTTCAGGGACCCGTGCGGCGAGTGGCCGAGCGCGCACAGCGTGCCGAAGACCTCGCCCTCCGTCGACAGCGGGACCCCCGCGAAGGACACGATCCCGAAGGCTGAGGTCGAGGGCAGAGCCTGCAGGCTCGCGTCGTCACGGGCGTCCGCGACGATGAACGGGCCGTCGACGACGCGCCCGCACCAGGTGTCCTCGAGCCGCTCGGTCAGCCCCGCGGGTCCCGGGCGACCGTCGCTGTGCGCGGACAGGCACACCGTGCGGTTGCCTGCACCGTCCAGGACGCTGATGAAGGCGATGTCCATCCCGAGCTGCTCGCAGACCAGCGTCAGGAGTCGCCGGAGCGCGTCTCGCGGCTCGCCGGCGACGAGGCGGGCGAGTCCCTGGAGGGTGGGCACGGTGGTCACGGAGTCATCCTGTGGGAGATCTGTGTCCGGCGTGTGGACTTCGCTGATCTCTGTCCGGTCGCGTCATTGCGCCGTGGCCCGTTCGGGCCATCGGTGAGCACCGGCGCGGCCCCTAGGCTGCCGCCGTGGCCTACCTCGTCAAGCAGTCCCACCGCGCGCCGGCGGTGACCGAGCCCGTCCCGGTCGACGAGTCCCTCCCGCGGGTGTGCGTCATCGGTGCGGGCTCGTCGGGCATCGCAGCAGCGAAGCAGCTCCACCTCGCCGGTGTGCCGTTCGACTGCTTCGAGAAGGGCAGCGCGATCGGCGGCACCTGGGTCCTCCGCAACCCCAACGGCCAGTCGGCCTGCTACGAGACGCTCGAGATCAACACCTCGTGCCCGCGGATGGCCTTCTCCGACTTCCCGATGCCCGAGGACTACCCGCCGTACGCCCGTCACGACCAGGTGCGGGCCTACTTCGAGCAGTACGTCGACCACTTCGGGTTCCGCCACACGATCACGTTCGACACCGAGGTCGAGGCGGTGACCCGCGCCGGCGACGGACGCTGGGACGTGCGCACGCGGGGACCTGCCGGGACGAGGACTGCGACCTACGACGCGGTCCTCGTGGCCAACGGGCACCACTGGGACCCGCGCTGGCCCGAGCCGGCCTACCCGGGCACCTTCGACGGTGAGCAGATCCACGCCCACGACTACCGGTCCGGCGACCAGCTCGGGGGCCGCGACGTGGTGGTCGTCGGTGGCGGCAACTCGGCCATGGACATCGCCGTCGAGGCGTCGCACCGCGCGCGGTCGACGACCTGGTCGGTGCGCCGGACCGAGTGGGTGCTGCGCAAGTTCGCGCTGGGCCGACCGAGCGACCAGGTCGCCCTGCCGGGCTGGATGCCGTGGTGGGTCACGGCGGCCAGGCTCCGGATCGGTGCCGCCCTCGCCGGCGACATGACGAGGTACGGCCTCCCGAAGCCCGCGCACGCGCCCGGTCAGTCCCACCCCGTCCAGTCCGAGCAGATCCGCGCCCGGCTCGCGGCCGGTGCGATCACGGCGAAGCCGGGCATCGAGCGCCTCGACGGCGACCGGGTGGTGTTCGTGGACGGCTCCTCGGCGGTCGCCGACCTGCTGGTCTGGGCGACCGGCTACCTCGTGTCGTTCCCGTTCCTCGACCCGGGGCTCGTGCAGGCCCGTGACAACGACCTGCCGCTGTGGAAGCGCACGGTGCACCCGGACCTGCCCGGGCTCTTCTTCATCGGCCTCCTCCAGCCGGTCGGCGCCGTCATGCCGCTCGCCGAGGCCCAGTCCGCCTGGGTGACCGAGATGCTCACCGGCGCCTACCTCCCGCCGGACGACGACACCATCCGCTCCCAGATGCTCGCCGAGCACGCCCGCAACACCCGGCAGTTCTACGCCTCCCCCCGCCACACCATGGAGGTGGACTTCGACCACTTCCTCTGGGACCTCGGGCGCGAGCGCAGCCGCGGTCGGCGCCGGGCTGCCGCCGTACCCGCCTGAGCGCGCCTGTACGGTCACGCGCGTGGATCGACACTTCCTCGTCCGCCGCACCCTCGCGCGGCTGCTGCTGGGAGCCGCCCGCTGGCGGGCCGTCGGGGTCGTCCCCGAGCGCAGCGTGCTCGTCGGCGCGCCGCACACCTCCAACTGGGACTGGGTGGTCACCCTCCTGCTCTCCTGGCGGTACGGCATCCGCATCCGCCTGCTGGTGAAGAAGGAGATGTTCCGTGGCCCGCTGGGCCGGCTGCTCGCGGCGACCGGGTCCGTGGCCCTGGACCGGGCCAACCCGGCGGCGACCGTCCGCGCGCTGGTCGAGGAGTCGCGGAGCGACGAGCCCTGGCTGCTCGGCATCGCGGCCGAGGGGACGCGCAGCCGGGGGGAGTACTGGAAGTCGGGCTTCTACCGGATCGCGCAGCAGACCGGGCTCCCGATCACCCTCGCGTTCCTCGACGCCCCGTCCCGCACGGTCGGCTGGGGTCCGACGTTCCACCCCAGCGGCGACGTCCGTGCCGACATGGACATGATCCGGGCGTTCTACGCCGACAAGACGGGCTTCAGGCCGGAGGGCTTCACGCCGCCGCGCCTGCGCGAGGAGCCGCCGGGAGCGGTCGAGGAGGGGTGAACCCTCGCTCCATCCGTGCGGGTGGGGCCGAGTGGCTGCGCTGCCGCCGCGAGGCTAGGTTGGCGGAAAACGGAAGGAGCACATCATGGGATTTCTCCTGTGGATCATCGCCGTCATCCTCGTGATCGCCGGCATTTTCTCGCTGATCCGGGGTCAGGTGCTGTGGGGCATCGTCCTGATCGTCGTCGGGCTGCTGGTCGGCCCCGGTGGTTACAGCATCTTCCAAGGCAGGTAGCACGCCCGCACGACTACGCAGGCCGGTCCCTCGGGGACCGGCCTTCGTCGTTCCACCAGGGGGGTGCTCCTGCTCTCACCGGGTACCTGAGGGGCTCGTCGAAGCGGTGCGTCGCATGCGCCGCACAGGAGGAACCATGACCACGAAGGTTCAGAAGAGCATCACGGTCGACGTCCCGGTCAGCACGGCGTACAACCAGTGGACCCAGTTCGAGGAGTTCCCCCAGTTCATGGGCGGCGTCCAGAAGGTGGAGCAGCTGGACGACAAGCGCCTCCACTGGGTCGCCGAGATCGCCGGCGTGAAGCGCGAGTGGTACGCCAACATCCTCGAGCAGCGCACGGACGAGAAGGTCGCATGGGCCGCCACCGAGGGCGCCACCAACGCCGGGGCGGTCACGTTCGCCGCCAACGGCGCCGGCCGCACCCTGGTGACGCTCGACCTCGAGTACGAGCCCGAGGGCCTGGTCGAGAAGGCCGGCGACGCGCTGAACATCGTCGAGCGCCAGGCCGAGTCCGACCTCGACAAGTTCAAGCAGTTCATCGAGTCCCGTGGCAACGAGACCGGCGCCTGGCGTGGTGAGGTCGCGGGCCAGGCCGGCACCCCGGGCGTCGAGGCGGCCAGCGCGTCGCAGGGCGACAGCGGCAAGAGTGGCATCTCCGGCAAGGCCGCGGTAGCGGGCGTCGCCGCCGTCGCCGCCGCTGCTGCCGTGGCCAAGAAGAGCGGTTCGTCCGACGACACCACGACCGACGTCGAGGCTGTCGAGGTCGTCACCCCGCCCGCGCCCGTGACCGATGAGGTCGTGGTCGACGAGGTCGTCGTCGTGGACGACACCGCCACGCCGCCCCACGGCGACCCGCTGCGCGACCAGGGCACCGGCGACACGCTGCGCTGACCCGCACCCGATGCCGAGGAGCCGGCCCCGCGGGGCCGGCTCCTCGTGCGTCCGCTCCGCACCGGGGACTGCCGAGCGGGGAGCACCGGCCGTCCTCGGATGCACTCTTTCGGATGACGACGCGGTCGGCGACGATCGGGAGGATGGCGTCGTGCTGCAGGCCCTGACCGACCGCGACCGGGACCTCGCGGTGCCGTACCACCTGCTGCTGGGTCCGGACACGCACGGCGTGACGCAGTACGCCGGCGTGGTCGCCGGCGCCGCGGGTGCCCCCGTGGCACGCGACGTCACGCAGCTCCTCGCCGGCCAGCCGGTCCACGTCCACGTCACCGACCGCCTGCTCTCACGCGACCCGGCCGCCGCCGCCGCGGCGGTCGAGACGCTGGCCCGCAAGGTGCGCCTGACGCTGACGCTCCACGACGTCCCGCAGCCCACGGACGGGCCGGTGTTCCATGCCCGCGCGCGGGCGTACCGGCGGATGGTCACGGCGAGCCGCGCGTGGGCCACCAACTCCTGGCACGAGCACGCGCTCGTCGGCCGGTGGTGCGCGCCCGACGCCCGAGGCGCGGTGATCCCGCTGCCCGTCCTCCGCACCGGCGGCTCGGAGGTGTCCACCGTGGAGGTCGTCGACGCGCTGCTCGGCGGCCTGTTCGGCTTCGTCTATCCCGGCAAGGGCCACCGCCAGGCCGTGCGGGCGGCAGCTGCCCTCCGCCGGGCTGGGACCCTGGCACGGGTGCGTGTCCTCGGGGGTGCCGCACCAGGACACGACGACGAGGTCGAGGAGCTCGTGCGGTCGAGCCGTGCGCGCGGGGTGCCGGTCGAGGTCACCGGTCGCGTCCCCGAGACCCAGCTGGTTCGCGCGCTGCGCCGAGTGGCCGTTCCCGTGGTCGCGCACCGCAACGTGTCGGCGTCCGCGAGCCTCAACTCCTGGATCGCCGCTGGGCGGCGTCCTCTGGTGCGCGACGGCGCCTACGCCCGCGAGATGGCAGAGCTCCGGCCCGGGACGATCACCATCTTCGACGACTCGACCCTGGTCCCGCGCCTCGAGGCGGCGCTGCACCGACCCGCCACGACGTGGACCACGCCCGGGACCGACCTCGGCCCGAGCCTCGAGGACACCGCAGCGGCGTACCGCGCGTGGTGGGCCTCGGTGGACGCGTGACCGCGCCGCCGTACGGCACGAGCGTGGTGGGCAACCGCTGGGACCTCGCGCCCGGCGACGCACCCCGGCGGACCGTGTCGGTCGTCGTGGCCCACTACGAGCAGCAGGCCGAGCTCGACCGCACGCTGGCAGCGCTCCGCCGCCAGACTCGGGAGCCGGACGAGGTGGTGGTCACCGACGACGGGTCACGGGTCGCGCCGGACGTCCCACCCGGCGTGCGGCTGGTGCGACAGCACGACGACGGCTTCCGGGCCGCGGCGGCACGCAACCGCGGGGTGGCGGCGAGCACCGGCGCGGACCTGGTGCTGCTCGACGCCGACACGACTCCCGAGCCCGAGCTGGTCGAGCGGATGGTGGAGCTCCCCGAGGCCCTGCCCGAGGCCCTGGTCGTCGGGCGCCGCCGGCACGCCGACCTCACCGGTGTCGGCCCCGCCGACAACGTCGAGGAGGTGGCGCCGCGGCGCGAGCTGCCCGAGCCGGAGTGGCTGCGCACGGCGTACACCCGGACCCGCAACCTGCTGGACGCGGATGGGACCGCCCACCGCTTCGCCATCAGCGCGGTCCTCGCGTGCAGCCGGTGGTGGTACGACGAGATCGGCGGCTTCGACGAGGACTTCCGCGCCTACGGGGGCGAGGACTGGGAGCTCGCGCACCGTTCCTGGACCGCAGGCGGGCTGCTGGCCCACCGCCCGGACGCGGTGGCGTGGCACGACGGCCCGGACGCCGGTGCCCGCGACCGCGACCCGGACGCTCGCCTGGCGGAGACGGTCGCGGTGGCCGACCGCACGTCGGCGGGAGGGACGACCTGGCGCGGGCTGGCACGCGGCCCGGTGGACGCCGTCATGACCTGCGCCCCCGGGCTGGGGGACACCGAGCTGCTCGTCACCGTCGACTCGTTCCTCGCCGCGGTGCCGCGGGCCGTCGTCCGGCTCGGGGAGCGCCATCGCGCCCTCGTCGGCACGGACCCCCGGGCCGTCTCCGCCGACGACGGCGTGCCCGGCCACGCCCGGACGCATCTCGTCGTACGGCGCGGGCTGACCGGCGACGCTGCGGCCTGGACCTCGCTCCTTGCCGGTCTCGACGGCTGCGCCGCCACCCGGGACGTCGCGGGCTGCGCGGAGCTGCAGGACCTGCGGCTCCTCCGCCGGGCTGCTCGGTGGGGGCGCCCGGAGCTCGCACCTGCGGGGCCTCCGCTCGAGACCCGGCTGCGCCCGTGGACCGGTGAGGTCACGCTCGAGGCGTGGCTGGGCGGCTGGGCCGGCGGCTGACGGCCGGCCTCCTCGTGCATCGGTAGCCATCAGGGACTCGGACCCCGAACCGCTCGATCGACGAGGCCAGGTGGCCGGGGTCAGGCGAGGAACAGCAGCAGCAGACCGCCCACGGTGTAGAGGATCATCACCGCGAGCAGCGGCAGCTGCCCCCGTAGTGCAGCGTCGGCCGGCAACAGACGCACCGCGCGGTCGTGGGCGCTGACCACGCCGAGGACGTGTCCGGTGACCACGGCGATCACCTGCGTCGTCGCGATCGCGGTCGGGTGCGCGAGCAGGTCGTTGGAGACGCCGAGGTCGGCGGTCCCGAACACGTTCCATCCCCGAGCCAGCGGGTCCGACAGCCGAACGATCGTCTGCTGTCCGACGATGACCAGGAGCGTCAGGTAGTGCGCGACGACGTACCCCACGATGATCGGCACCAGGGAGTGCGCGTACCGGTCGGGCAGGGCCCTCAGGTGCGCGGTGGGCCTGTCGCCCGCGAGCCCGGAGGCCATCGCCGCCCCCGAGAAGGTGATGAAGACGAACAGGCAGCAGGCGGACAGTCCCAGCGTCTCCAGCAGCACCTGGTCGAGCGACGAGGACTGCACCGGCCCGATCCACGCGGTGGTGCTCTGGATGCTGTCGAACGCCGTGGACCCGAGCAGCACCGCCATGGCGGCCGTCAGGCCCGGTGCGGGTCGCATGCCGTCGAGGTTCGCCAGCGGGTTGCGCGCCACCAGCGCGCCGTCGGTCCGGCGTCCGAAGGGCGAGAGCCGGCCGATGACGGAGGAGTACATCTCGAACGGGTCGGCGCGGGCGAACCAGCGTGTGCCGTACACCGATGCACCGAGGATCATCGCCGACGCGTACAGCGCGAACCACAGGCGAAGTGGTCCCAGTCTGGACGGGTCCGGCGCGACGAGCTCCAGCCACACGAAGGCGTACAGCCCGAAGGTCGCCGGCCACTGACCGAGCCAGCGCGGCAGGTCCCGGGGGCTGGCGTCGGGATCGGTCCGCGACAACAGGGCCAGCACCCGGTGCAGGGTGCGCACCGGGTTCACCACCGGCCAGACCGGACCGACCAGCACCGAGACGGCGACGAGGCCGACCCAGAGCAGGACGTAGACGACTCCGAAGGTCGGGTTCTCGAGCGAGTCGGGGCCGAGCGAGGCGGCGACGGCCACGTACAGCGCGAAGGCCAGGACCAGTGTCCGCAGGACCCACCGGGTGACCAGGGAGTCGACCAGGCGGGTCAGGAACGGGGGCAGGGGACGGCCGGACTCGTCGCCGCGGAACCTGGGACGTCGCCAGGCAAGGCCCAGGACGACGAAGGACACCACCAGGGCGAGCACGGCGCCCGTCACCGCGAAGCTCAGCGGGATCGGTAGCGGCTCCACGGTGGGGACGCCGTGCGCCAGCAGCCGGTCACCCGCGCCGGCGCGTGTCATCCCGGCTCCCGGTCGTCGTCAGACCAGGGCCTGCTCACGTCTCGTACGGGCTCAGCCGCTCGGTGTGAGGGCGACGAGCTGGCCGATGTTGACGCCGCCGCTGCTGGCCGTGGCGACCTGGGGTCCGGTGGCGCCGGGCTGGGCCTGGCTGCGATCGGCGGTCTCGCCGGTCGCGACGGGGATCACGCCGGCGGCCGAGACCACTTCGCTGCGTTCGGTCATGCCTGCCGGCGGGGTGACGGTCGCCCTCTTGGCCAGCCCGAACAGGCCCACCACCACCGCATCCGGTGTGGTGGTGGTGAGCGAGGGCGCGGCGATCGACCTCGAGGCGGCGTTGACCTGTCCCGAGCTCGCCTGGATCGGGGACGTCGCCGAGACTCCGTCGTAGGCGAGGATCGTCCCGACCGCGCTGCGGGGCTTGTTGAATCCCCAGGTGTACGACGCCGGCTCCGAGGCGGTGGCCAGCCGCCAGAACGTGGCCTTGCGGATCGACGTACCAGCCGTGTCGGTCCGCAACAACGTCCATCCCACCGGCGCCGTGACCACCGGCTGCCCGCGCACGTCGACCGTGGCCAGCAACAGATCGCCCGCGGCGCTGGTCGGCGCCGGCACCGTCAGGGACGTGGTCGTGGTGTTCGACCCCGTCGCCGCGCCACGCCAGGTGATCGTCTCGTCATCCGGCGGCGGGTCCCGCGGCACGGTCGCCGACGCAGGCGCAGACTCCGCCGAGCTGTTGCCGGCCGCGTCGAACGCCTGCACCGTGTAGGTGTAGGTGCTCCCGGCCGTCACCGCGGTGTCGGTGTACGACGTCCCTGAGGGAACCGTCGCGACGACGTCACCGCCCCGGCGCACCGTGTACCCAGCCACCCCCACGGCGTCCGTCGACGGCGACCACGTCACGTCGACCTTGCCGGTGGCCCCGACCGCGGACACGTTCGCCGGCACCGACGGCGCCGTCGTGTCACCGGCCGGCGGTGGCGCGTCGCCGACCCGCACCCACTCGGCCACCGACGGGACGCCCTGCGAGTCGACGGCGAACAACATGTAGTAGCCAGGAGGGGCGATGTTGCCGTTGAGCGGCGACGTCGCCGTTATGGTGCTGCCCTCGGCCTTGAAGTCCAGGCCGACGTAGCGCTGCTCGCTGTCCACGGTGTGGGTGACGGAGCCCGGGTGGATCAGCGCGACCTTGCTGATGTCGGCCGCCTGGGGGCTGGTGAAGCTGAAGGACTGCCCGTACCCCGTGCTGCCGGGCGCGCCCGAGATCGTGGGACGCGAGCCCTTGAACAGGTACGGCGGGCTGAAGATCTCCCCCATCGTGGCGTAGCCCCCGCTGTCCTGCCCGGCCGACAGCACTCGTCCGTCCGGCAGCAGCAGGGCGGTGGAGTGGTACATGCGCCCCGCGAGCTGGGAGTCCATGACCGTCCACGTCTCCGTGGTCGGGTCGTAGAGCTCAGCGGCTCTGACCGGTCCGTCGTACTTGCCGGCTGCGCCACCGCCGACCACGAGCACCTGTCCGTCCGGGAGCGTCACAGCGTTGGGGTGGATGCGCGGGAAGTTCATCGGCGCCGTGTAGCGCCACTGGGGCTGGGCAGCGGAGGTGTCGAGGATCTCGACGGTCTCGGTGGCTGTGGTGCCCGACCGCCCGCCGATCATCATGACCTTGTCGAGACCCGGCAGCAGGACCGAGGCTCCCTGGGTGCGGTTCCCGTAGAGCATCGGGCTGATGTCCGACCACTGGTTGGTCTGCGGGTCGAAGTACCGCGACATCCGCCCGGTGCCGCTCTTGATGATCTTGCCGTTCGGCATGAGGTGCATGCGGGGATAGTTGCTGTTGATGGGGGCCGTCGCGCTGGCGGGGAGCGTCGTCATCGTGTTGGTCACCGGATCGAAGGAGTCGACGGTGTTCGACCACACCGAGGGGCCCTCCTGGCCACCGAAGATCAACGTCTGGCCGTTGCCAAGCCCCACGTTGGTGGGGTACCACCGCTTCTGCCCGAGCGGCGGTGTGGGCGACCACGTGCGCGACACCGGGTCGTAGAGGTCCGACTCAGCCACGCCGACCGGGTCCTGCTTGAAGCCGGTGGTGTAGTCGTGCCCCCCGGTCACCAGCACCCGGCCGTCGGGAAGCACGTTGTGGCCGGCGCAGAACACGTCGCGGTCGTAGCCCAGGTCTGCGTCGCGCGACTGCCCGGTCGCGGGGTCCCACACCCTGACCAGGCTGGTGCGGTCCACGCCGGCCTCCCCCTCGACGTACTGGAAGGTGAGCACCTCGCCGTTGTGCATGAGCGTCGAGTGGATGGCCACACCGCCCATCTCGAACGGTTCTGACCAGGCCCCGGTGCTGGACGGGTCGGCCTCCGCACTGGAGACCGTGAGAGACACCATGACGGTCGCCCCTGCTGCGCACACTGCGACCAGTCGATTCATGCCTCAAGCCTCCCGCACCCCACGCACCTGCCCGCGCCACCATGTATGAACGCGGACACGACGAGTCCCGTCACTCTCGTGGCCGAACGCTCAGCGCCGGTCGCAGTGCGGCCTTCACGGTAAGCCGGGGGGAGTGCGAAGTCCACAGGGTCAATACCGGGGCCTCCGGCAAGGAAACAGCAAGAAAACCCATCCTCCGGACGGAGAATGGGTCTCTTGCTGCGATCTCGTACGCCATCAGGGACTCGAACCCCGAACCCGCTGATTAAGAGTCAGCTGCTCTGCCAATTGAGCTAATGGCGCAGGCGGTGAAGCGAGGTCAACCCTACCCGCTGTCGTCCGGCACGCGAAATCGGTTCAGAGCTCGGCCAGGACCGCCTGGGCGGCGTTGTGCCCGCCGAGGCCGGAGACGGCTCCGCCGCGCCGGGCGCCGGACCCGCAGATCAGGACCGAGTCGTGGCCGGTCTGGACGCCCCACTGTTGCGCGGGGGTGTCCAGCCGTGCACGGTTGGCGGCCCAGGGCCAGTCCAGGTCGCCGTGGAAGATGTGTCCGCCCGGCATCGCCAGGTCCTTCTCGACGTCCTGCGGGATCTTGGCCTCGACGCACGGCTTGCCGTCGGCGTCCCAGGCGATGCAGGACTCGATCGGCTCGGTGAGGACGGCGTTGAGGGAGTCGAGCGCCCGCTCGACCGCAAGGTCGGCGGCGTCCGGGTCGGCGTCGAAGAGGCCCGCCGGGGTGTGCAGCCCGAAGTAGGTCAGGGTGTGGAGGGAGCCCGCGCGGTCACCGAGGATCGAGGAGTCGGTCAGGCTGTGGCAGTAGACCTCGCCGGGCAGGACCTCGGGCAGGCGACCCGCGGACGCGTCGTCGTACGCCGCCTGCAGCTGGTGGTAGTCCTCGGCGAGGTGGAGCGTGCCGGCGAAGGCCACCTCCGCCGCCATCCCGGACTTCAGCATCGGCAGCCGGTCGAGGAGGAAGTTGACCTTCAGCTGGGACCCGACGGGCTTGGACTCGGCGTCCTCCTCCTCGCCGAGCAGGATCCGCAGCACCCAGGGCGCGACGCCCGCCAGCACGCGACGGGTGGTGACGGAGCGCGCGCGGGTGCCGTCGTGCCACTGCACCTCGGCGCCGTCGGGACCGGGGACGATGGCGCTGACGCCGGCCTCGGTGACGATGTCGGCGCCCGCCTCGGTCGCCGACCGGGCGAGGGCGGCGGTGATGGCTCCCATGCCACCGATCGGCACCCGCCACTCGCCGGTGCCGTTGCCGATGAGGTGGTAGAGGAAGCAGCGGTTCTGGACCAGGGAGGGATCGTCCAGCGAGGCGAACGTGCCGATCAGCGCGTCGGTGGCCACCACGCCGCGGACGGTGTCGTCGCGGAACCGCGACTCGATGGCCCGACCGAGGGGGTGGGTGACGAGGTCGTCCCAGATCCGGGGGTCCACGCGCTCCCGCAGCTCCCGCTCCAGGGGGAGCGGCTGCATCAGCGTCGGGGCGACCACCTCGGCCAGCGACCCGACCTCGGCGTAGAACGCCTGCCACGCGGCGTACTCCTCGTCCCCGCCGGTGAGCCTGCGGAACGACGCGCGCGTGGCCTCGCCCTCGGGCCGCTCCACCAGCAGGCCACCGTGCCGTCCGTCGCGGGTCCACGGCGTGTACGACGCGGTCGTCCGCGACGCGAGCCGCACGTCGAGGTCGAGGTCGGCCATCAGCGCCTCGGGCATCAGGCTGACGAGGTAGGAGTAGCGGGACAGTCGCGCCGACATGCCCGCGAAGGGCTGCACGGAGACGGCCGCTCCACCGGTCCGGTCGAGCCGCTCGAGGACGAGGACGCTGAGACCGGCGCGGGCGAGGTAGGCCGCGCTGACCAGTCCGTTGTGGCCGCCACCGACGACGACGACGTCATAGCTGCTGCTGCTCGGGTGCACCCCGACAACCTAGACGGCCCGGCCCCCGCGCCGCGCCCCGCGCTCCGGTCGGACCGGCCGTGGCTTCACCCCGCGGGCCGGCCAGCGCACACTGGGAGGGCACGCCCAGGCACCGGATGCCACCGCCCGACCCCAGGAGGCGTCATGACCGAACCGCTGCCCAGCACCGACCACCCGGTCAGCCCCGACGGGCCGCGGCGGCCGGCCCTGCTGGTCTTCGACGTCAACGAGACGCTGTCGGACATGAGCGGCCTCGCCGGCCGGTTCGAGGACGTCGGGGCGCCACCCCACATGGCGCAGCTGTGGTTCGCGGAGGTGCTGCGCGACGGCTTCGCGCTGACTGCCGCAGGGACCAGCGAGGCGTTTGCCGCACTCGCCGGCGAGGCGCTCCGTGTCCGGCTGGGAGGTCAGCCGCTGGGGCGTCCGCTGGAGGACGCCGTGGACCACGTGATGCAGGGCTTCGGTGCGCTGGCCGTGCACGGCGACGTGCCCGATGGTGTCGGCGAGCTCGCCGACCTCGGCATCAGGCTGGTGACGCTCAGCAACGGTGGCACCTCGGTGGCGGAGGGGCTGCTCGAGCGAGCGGGCATCCGCGACCGGTTCGAGCGCCTCCTCTCCGTGGAGGGAGCCGGCGTCTGGAAGCCGGCAGCCGGCGCCTACGCGTACGCGCTCCAGGAGTGCGGCGTCGAGCCGATGGACGCCATCCTGGTCGCCGTGCACCCGTGGGACGTCGACGGCGCGGCCCGCGCCGGGCTCGGGACGGCGTGGATCTCCCGGTCGGGCGGACGCTACCCGTCGTACTTCACCGCGCCCGACCTGCAGGCGGCGTCCCTCGTCGAGCTCGCCGACGCCCTGCGCTGAGACGTCACGGGCGCGACCGGATCAGGGCTCGGGCGTGACCTCGGTCTCCGGCTGGAAGGCGGCCCAGGCGAACCAGAAGGTGTCGAGGTGTCGGACCGCGTCGAGCCTGGTCCCCTGCAGGGGGCCGCTGACCGCCCGGCCGAAGACGTTCCAGGCCGAGCCCGTCTGCCGGTCACGGATCGTGCCGTCCCCGGCGCGACGGAAGTCCAGGGACCGACCCGCGGCCCGGGGGACGAACGCCGCCGCCGAGCCGATCTCCTCCCCGTTCGGGATCTTGTGGGTGTCCAGGGCCGAGCGCTGCCCGGCGAGGTGCCAGAGCACCACCCGCTGCCCGCCGAGCGTCACGTGCACGACGCCCCGCGCGGCCAGGGCCTCGCGCGGCACGGCGACCGCGTCGCCGCCCCGCGCGACACCGACGACGCGGGCCTTCACCGGCAGTCTCGTGTCGGGGTCGGACGGCAGGGCGAAGAACGGCTCGGACCCGGGGTCGTCGTACCCGACGTAGGGGTTGGTGAGGTAGTCGCGGTCGAACCCGGTGGACCGGCTGAGGACCTCGGCGTCGGGGTGCTCCGCGCGGAACTGGGCCCACCCGACCGTGCCCATCGGGATGCTCGCCAGCCGCGTGCCGGTCAGCGCCCCGACGGAGGCCTCCCCGGTGAGCTGGGGCCACAGCGACTCCGTCAGCCGGTCGTACATCACCAGGTTGCCGGCGTAGAGCTTGCCGGACGTGCCGAACGTGGTGACCTCCCCCTCGACGGTCCGCTCGAACGCCACGCCCGAGTTGCACAGCGGGCAGTAGGTGACGGCCACCGGCACGCCGGCCAACCGGTCGTTGACGATCTCGTGCCACGTCATGATCCGGATCGGGTAGGCCCTGGTCTGCCCCTCGACGGTGAGGGACAGCACCGGCTCGTCGTCCTCGAGCCAGTCCACCTCCGACACGCGCTGGAAGGCCGGTGCGTCGATCGGAGGGATGCCGTCGGGAGGCGGACCGCCGTCCTGCAGGTCGAGCAGGTCGATCAGGGGCTCGGGGAAGTCCGGGTTCGCCGGGTCCCTGAGCGCGGAGACCGGCTCTGCGGGATCCGGTCCCGCCGGGGCCCTCGCGGTGCTCGGTGCGCTGGGAGGGCTCGAGGTGCGTGCCGAGCTCGGGGCGTCTGGTGGGGGAGGGTCCGCGCGCGCTGCGTCGCCTCCCGTCCCGCCGCAGGCGGAGAGCAGCAGCCCGAGCGCCGACGCCGCGGCCAGGCGCGCGACGCGCGTCACGCGCTCGTCCGCTCCCGGTCGGCCTGCGGGGCGGTCCGGCGCGACCGCCGGCCGAGCAGGAGGACGGCTCCGACGAGCACGGCGGCCGCGACGGCCCAGCCGAGGGGGCCGGGTGCCGCCACCATCGCCGCGATCGACTGCTGCAGGTCCGCGGCCGCCTCGACGACCGGGTCCGACGGGTCGCCACCGCGGAGCACCCGCAGCTCCCACCAGCCGTAGTAGGCGACGTACGCCCCGGCGACCGCCAGCAGCCCGCCCGCCGCGCGGGGCGCCCACCGTCCGGCGCCGCGGAGACGCCCGACGGTCGTCGGCGAGGCGAAGGCGGTGGCCACGGCGAGCGTCCCCACCACCAGCCCCATGCCGGCGGCGTAGGCCAGGAAGAGCAGGAGCCCGTCGAGGACCGAGCCGCTGCGGAAGCCACCGACGACCACCGCCAGGAAGGGTGCGACGGTGCACGAGATCGACGCGACGGCGTAGCTGGCGCCGAAGCCGGCCATCGACCAGTAGGAGCGGGACAGCGGGCGAGCGCTCCTTCCTGCCGAGGAACGGCGCAGGGCCGGGAGCCGCAGCGCCCGCCCCGCGAGGAGCCAGACGCCCATCACTGCCAGGACCACGCCGAGCGCGACGGTGAACCACGGGAGGTGACGCTGGAGCTGGCCCGCGACCGGCGCGATCACCAGGCCGAACGTGGCGAACACGGCCGCGAACCCCGACGTCATCGCGAGGCTGAGCACGAGCGCCCGCCACGCCGCCCGAGGGCGCGACAGCGGCTCGCTGCTGGCGAGCAGGAGCGAGACGTACGCCGGGAGCAGCGCGAAACCGCAGGGGTTCACCGCGGCGAGCATGCCGGCTCCCAGCGCGACCGCCAGCAGTCCCTCGGACATCGGCTCAGCCGGCCAGGTCCGCGACCGTGTCGGCGAGCTCGGCGTCGTCGAGGTAGCCCGCCGCCACCTGGGTCCCGTCGGCGTCCAGGACGACGTAGGTGCTCTGCGCGGTCACCTCGAAGTGCCGCCAGACGGCGCCCTCGGGATCGGCGAGGAGCGTCACCTCGGGGGAGACGTCCTCGGCGAACCCCTCGATGGCCTCCCGCTCGTCGAGGGCACCCACGCCCACGACGTTCACGTCCGACCCGTGTGTCTCGGCGAGGTCGCCGACCCCGGCGACCTGGGCGTGGCACGTCGGGCACCAGGGCGCCCAGAACCAGAGCACCGTCGGCTTCCCCGCGAGGTCCGCGCCGGCGAACGCGTCGCCCGCCACCGTCTCCGCGGTGAAGTCCAGGACGGCCGGGACCGCGTTGGACGACGACGAGCCGGAGCCGCTCGCCTCGGAGTCGTCGGGGTCGGCCGTGTCGCTCGAGCCGCCGTCGCTCGAGCCGCTGTCGCTCGAGCCCGTGTCGCTCGACCCCGCGGCGGTCCCGGTGGTGTCGGTGCCTGCGGCGTCATCGGCGTCGGCGCCCTGCGACCCGCAGGCCGAGGCGAGGAGCGCGAGCGCGGTGGTGAGGGCGGCCGCGGCCGCACGCCGGCGCAGCGGTCCGTTCATCAGTCCACGACCTCGACGCCGTTCCAGAACGCCACGCGACCGCGGATCTCCTCGGCCGCCGGCAACGGGTCGGGGTAGTACCACGCCGCCGCCTCGTTGAGACGGCCCTCGACCTCGAGGCTGTGGTAGGACGCCTGCCCCTTCCACGGGCAGGTCGTGTGCCGGGACGAGGGTCGCAGCACGTCGGCCCTGACCGAGTCGGCCGGGAAGTAGTGGTTGCCCTCGACCACGACCGTGTCGTCGCTCTCGGCGACGGTGACGCCGTTCCAGACTGCCTTCATGACCACCTCAGGGAGTAGTTGACGTGTGCTGCCGGACAGGGAACACGGCGAGGTGCGCCTTCCCTTCCCGGCAGTGGAGATCGCGCGGTGAGGAAGGTGGGCTCGACACTCCGGGGTTACCGTGACGTGATGTCACCCGCGTCCCTCCGTCCCCTCGTGCACAGCCTGGCACGGGTGTGGGCGGGCTGGGCCGAGGCGACGACGCCGGGGACCGCCGAGAAGCGGGCCGTGCTGGCACGCCGGTGGGAGGAGCTGCCGTTCGGAGCGCGCACGCCGGAGCAGCTGCTCGGCAGGCTGGCGGTGGGGTGCGAGGGCACCCACGGGGTCTTCCCGAGGTGCAACCTCACCTGCTCCCCCTGCTACCACTCCGCGGACGCCAACAAGGTCCGGGTCGACGGGGACCACACGGTCGCGGAGGTGCGGCGCCAGATGGCGACGTTCCGGAGCCGGCGGGGTCCGCGGGCGCACGCCCAGCTCATCGGCGGGGAGGTGTCGCTCCTCGACCCGGACGCGCACGCCGCCGCCCTCCTGGCGATGAGGGGCGCGGGCCGCGAGCCGATGTCGATGACGCACGGCGACTTCGACCCCGACTACCTGGCCGCCGTCGTGACCGCTCCCGACGGGAGCCTCCGGCTGCCGAGGGTCTCGTTCGCCGGTCACTTCGACTCCCTCATGCGGGGGCGCCGCGGCGCCGTACGACCCCGGTCCGAGGCCGAGCTGGACGGTCACCGGCGGGGGTTCGTCGAGATGTTCGAGGACCTGCGCTCCCGGACGGGGCTGCGCTACTACCTCGCCCACAACATGACGGTGACCGAGGCCAACCTCCCCGAGGTCGCCCACGTGGCCCGCTCGGTCAGTCGGATGGGGTACCAGATGATGTCGTTCCAGCCCGCCGCGCTGGTGGGGGACGAGCGTCGCTGGCCCACCGAGGGGCGCGGCGTCGGGATCGACGACGTGTGGTCCGAGCTGGAGACCGGGATGCGCCAGACCCTGCCGTGGCAGGCCGCGCAGATGGGCGACCCCCGGTGCAACCGGACCGCCTTCGGCGTCCTGGTCGGCGAGGCCTGGGTGCCCTTCCTCGACCCGGCGTCGCCACCCGACCTGGCGGCGCGCGACCTCTACCTGACCCACTACGGCGCGCTCTCGCTCGATGCGTCGCGGCCGGGGATCGTCGTGGCCACGCTCGGCAGGGCTCTGCTCCGTCGACCCTGGCACGCGGCGATCGCGGCCGGGTGGGCCGCACGAGCCGTACGACGCGCGGGCGGGCCCCTCCACGTCGTTCGGTGCCTGGTGCGTGGCCAGGTGTCCGGGTTGACCTTCGTGGTGCACGCGTTCATGGACGCCGACGTCGTGGCGGAGGCCGAGCGACACACGGCGGCGGGGACGGTGCCGTCCCGGCCCGATGTGCGGGCGGCGCAGGAGCGCCTGGCCGCCTGCAGCTACCACATGGCCCATCCCGACACCGGGGAGCTCGTGCCGGCCTGCGTGCAGCACGGCGTGCTGGACCCGGCCGAGAACGCCCGGCTGGCGGTGCTGCTCCCGCTGCCGACGGTGCGGCAGGGAGCCCGCTGACCGCGCGTCGCCGTACCGGTGGGGCGGCCGTCGGCGGGCTACCGATCCGTACGCCGGCTGCCGCCGTGCCAGTCCTCGGTGACGCCGACCTGGTCCTCCTCGACACCGAGCCCGCGGAGCTGGGGGAGCTCGCGGAGGCTGCGCTTGAGCTCGGCGAAGCCCGGGAAGGACGTCAGCCCGATCACGTGGTCCCAGAGCGCGACCGCCTGGTCCTCGTCCGGGAGCCGCGAGATCACCGGACCGAAGAAGGCGACGCCGGTCGGGGGCCGGAAGTGGATGATCGGCGTGCCGACGTCCCTGCCGGTCAGGTCCAGGGCCTCGTCGGTCTCCGCGTGGAGCGCATCGTCGAGGCTGTCGTCGTCGAGCGCGTCGACGAGCTCCTCGGGCAGCCCCACCTGGGCCAGCAGCGGCGTGAGGAAGGCCGCGGTGCCGCGCGGGTCGAGCCCGCCGCCCCCGTCCGACCCGCTGATCGGTGCGGCGTCGAAGACGGCCGCGCCGAGGGCCTCGTAGAGCGGTCCGACGACGTCACGGCCGTGCTCGGCACGCGCGCGGTGCAGCACGCGGAGCAGCCGGAGTCCCGCGGTGTGCCCCGCCTCGTACTCCGGGGGGAAGTGGCTGTCGTAGTCGACCTCGGCATTGATCAGGCGCAGCGAGATGAAGCGCCAGTCGACGGAGTAGTCCCGCCGCGACTGCACCAGGCGGACCCACTTGCTCGTCATCCACGCGAAGGGGCAGACCGGGTCGAGGTAGAAGTGGAGGTCGGCCCCGGGCGCCTGCTGCTCGTCACGCGTCATGGGCCGAGTGTGCCCCGGCGCACCTCGACCTCCGGTCCCGCGCGGGTCAGAGGAGCTCCTTGAGCGCGGCGTACCCGCCCTCCGCGAGCCGTCGCCCGGAGATGTCGAGGTAGTCGTCGTCGGCGGTGACGCCCATCCCGTCGACGATCCGGTTCATCAGGTTGAACAGGCCGCACACCGACGCTGCGTCGTGCAGGGCGTCCTCGCCCCAGCCGGCCTCGAGCACGGCGACCGCGTCGTCCCGGGTGAGGGCAGCAGGTGCCACGGTCAGCTGGCCGACGTAGCGCAGCACCGCCCGCATCCTGTCGTCGACGCCCCTGGCGTGGTCGAGGTCGGTGAGGAGCCCGTCGAGCAGGTCCCGGTCCACCCCGAACCGCTCCGCCGTGACGCGGTGCACGCCGAGGCAGTAGCCGCAGGCGTTGAGGCCCGACACGTAGGCCGCCATCAGCTCGCGCTCGGCCACGGTGAACGCGGACGGGCCGCGCATCACCGCCTCGTGGTAGTCCAGCAGCGGCCGGTACGTCGCCGGATGGGCGCGGAACACGTCGAGGAGCGTCATGGGAGCACGCTACGGCGGACCGGGCGTCCCGCGCTGTGGTCCGGGGGAAGCCGGCCCCCCGGCACCGCCCAGACCTCGCTGCCCGGCACCAGGGAGACCAGCACCCGCAGGCCGGGCTGCGCCTGCTGACCGACGGGGAGCTCGACCTCGACGGGCGTGGCCGCCCCGGCATCGCCGTCGGGCTGGACGTGGACGACCTGTCGGGCTCCGAGGCGGGAGGCGGCGACGACCCGCCCGGACGTCACGACGGGCCCCGGGGTGGGCGACGCGGACACGTCGGGCCCGGGCCCGGACCCGCACCCGGTGATCCTCAGCTGCTCCCGGCGCAGCAGCAGGGTGGCCGGCCCGGCGACGGCGCAGGCCGCGGACAGCGGGACCGCGCCCCACGCGGAACGGTGCCTCCCGTCCTCGACGGTCCCCGCGACCTCGTTGAACCCGCCGACCAGGCGGGCGACCACGAGCGTCGCGGGACGCGCGTACAGGTCGCCGACGGGACCCGTCTGCTCGACCCGGCCCTCCACCAGGACGGCGACGCGGTCGGCGAGGGACGCCTCGTCGAGGTCGTGGGTCACCATGACGACGGTGGGCCGCAGGGCCTCGCGCACCTCGCGGAGGAGGTCGTGCATGGAGTGCCGCAGCTCGCGGTCGAGCGAGCTGAACGGCTCGTCGAGGAGGAGCAGGCTCCGCTCCGTGGCCAGGGCGCGGGCCAGCGCGACGCGCTGCTGCTGCCCGCCGGAGAGCCGGGCGGGCCGACGGGCGGCGAGGTCGGTCAGGTGCACCAGCTCGAGGTAGCGGCGCGCCGCGTCGCGGGCGGCTCGGCGCGACCGCCCGCCCGCCCGCGGGCCGAAGGCGACGTTGTCGAGCACGCTGAGGTGCTGGAACAGGTGCGGCTGCTGGAACATCACCGTCAGGCCGCGGTCCTCCGGCGGCAGCGCGGCGACGGGGCGACCGTCGAGCAGGACCTCGCCGGCGTCAGGGGTGGTCAGCCCGGCGGTGACCCGCAGCAACGTGGTCTTGCCGGAGCCCGACGGTCCGACGACCGACAGCATCGAGCCGGAGGCGACCTCGAGGGCGACGTCGTCGAGCGTGGGGACGTCGGCCGACGGGTAGCGGTGCCGGAGACCGCGCAGCTCGAGGGCGCTCATGCCCGCTCCTCGCGGCGGCGCTGGAGGGCCGCGCCGGCGACGAGTGCCAGGACCAGCGGCAGGACCGACGAGATCGACAGCGCTGCCACGGCGGCCTCGTTGCCCGACCCGGCCGCCGTCGCGCCCACGAGGACCGGGGCGGTCACCAGCCGGCCACCGCCGACGAGCAGCGTCACGACGTAGTCGCTCCACCCCACCAGGAAGGCCAGCCCGGCCGCCGTCAGCAGCCCGAGCCGGACGGCCGGCAGGGTCGCGCGGCGGCGCGCCTGCCTCGGCGTCGCGCCCAGCGTCCGGGCCTGCTCCTCCAGCTCGGGGTCGATCCCGGCGTACGCCGCGCGCATCGTGTAGCTGGTGTAGGGCAGCGCGAGCACGACCAGCAGCAGCACCACGGCCACCGGTCCGGGCAGTCCCGTCCGCAGGAGCAGCACGTCGAGGCCCATCGCGACCGAGAACGGCGGCAGCACGACCGGCGCGAGCAGCACCAGGGCGACGGGCGCGGGGTGGCGCAGCTCCCGCCAGCCCAGCGCCCGTCCGGCCATCGCGCCGAGCGGAGTGGCGACGGCCGCGACCGCCAGCCCGAGGACCGTGGACCGGGCCAGCGCCGGCACCAGGCCGCCGTCGTACGCCGACCGCCAGCCGTCCCAGCCCCAGTCCTGCGGGAGGACCGCGGGGGCGGACCACCGCGAGGCGGCGCCCCACACGAGCAGCGGCAGCACCGGCACGACCAGCCAGGCGAGGACCGCGACGTCGAGCGCGTGCACGGCGGGACGACCCGTCCGCCGTCGACGCGCCCCGCCGTCGACGGCGCTCACTCGACGGCTCCGGCCCGCCGGCGCATGGCGGGAGCGGCGACCAGCGCCAGCACCGCGGCGAGCACGGCGACGAGGGCTCCCGTGGTCGCGGCGGCTGCGGCGGCCGGCCGGGCCGCGAGGTCGATGGAGCCGAAGAGGCGGTAGGCCATCACCGGCAACGGCTCCGGGTGGGCCCGCCCGAGGAGCCAGGGCACCTCGTAGGTGCCCACCGAGTAGACGAACACGATCAGGGACGCAGCGGCCAGCGCCGGCACGGCGGTGGGCACGAAGACGCGTGTCCACCGGTGCCAGGGACCGGCGCCGAGGACGGCGGCGGTCTCGGTCAGCGCGCGGTGACGTCGGGCGGTGGCGGCGACGACCACCAGCGCGACGAAGGCGGACTCCTTCCAGGCCAGCTCCACCACGGTCGCGACCGGCCAGGAACCACCCACGAGCTCGGGCCAGTCGCCCGGAGAGATGCCGAGCAGCCGCGGCAGCAGCCCGGCACCGGAGAGCAGCAGCCCCACGGAGGCCGCTCCGACGACGTGCGGCACGGCGACGACCGCCACCGCGACCAGCCGCAGGGGCCCGCGCCCCGGGCGCAGGCCGAGGAGCACGCCGGCGACCAGCAGCCCCAGGCCGGCGGCCAGCACGGTCGACGCGGTCGCGATGACGAGGCTCTCGCGCACCGCGAGCAGCAGGTCGGCCGAGCCGGCCGTGTAGCCGTCCGTCGTCAGGCGGGGCCGGCCGACGAGAGGCATCAGCCCGAGGCTGGTGGCGACGACGGCGGCGAGCCCCGATCCGGTGACGGCGACGACCAGCACGACGGCGGGCGCCGCCTGGCGCCGACCAGGCAGGGCGGTCGGCCGCTGGGGTCCTGGCCGGGTCACGACCCCGATCCCAGCACCTCGCGGCGCCATCCGTCATCCAGCGGGCCGACCCAGTCCGACGAGAGCTCGGGGTCGGCCCCGCGGGACAGGACGTCGTACGGCGGCACGACGTCGGAGGCGGGGAGCTGCTCGAAGCGAGCCCGGTCGTCGGCGTCGAGCAGGCCGGTGTCGAGCACGGTGAACTGTCCCCAGACGCCCGGGTCGGCCTTGGCGGCCTGCTGCTCGGGGGAGAGGGCCAGGTCGGCCACGACCATCGCCCCCTCGGCGTCGCCCGCCGTGGCGGGGATGCCGAGGAAGCTGGCGTTGCCGACGGTGCCCTCCTCGAGCGTCAGCACCTCCGTGGTGGCCGGGAAGGTGCCGTCCTCCACGAGCTCGGTGAGGGTGGCCGGCCCGTAGGTCATCGTCATGTCGACCTCGCCGTCGGCATAGAGGCGCTCCAGGGCGGCGGAGTCGCGCGGGTAGGTCCGGCCCTCCCGCCACAGGTGCGGCTCGAGGTCGCGGAGCGTGCGGTAGAGCTCGGGCGCGAGCTCGTCGAAGGCGTCCTGGTCGAACGACGTCGGCACCGCCTCGGCGCCGCCCGCGACGGCGTACAGGGCCTGCCGCAGGAAGACGGAGCCGGTGAAGTCCGGTGGCGCGGGATAGGTGAACCGCCCGGGGTTGGCCTCGACCCACTCGAGCAGCTCGGTGAACGTGCCGGGCGGGTCCGTCACCTCCGCCGCGTCGTAGGCGAAGGTGAACTGCGCCTTGTGCCAGGGGG
The DNA here is from genome assembly GCA_902805885.1 of uncultured Nocardioides sp. Taxonomy (GTDB): domain Bacteria; phylum Actinomycetota; class Actinomycetes; order Propionibacteriales; family Nocardioidaceae; genus Nocardioides. The sequence goes on from CADCUM010000107.1 coordinate 51,394, forward strand.
CCTCGCAGCCGTCGACGGGGGTCCCGAAGTCCTCCCGGACGAGCGCGTCGTCCTCGGCGACGTTCGCCATGTGGGGGAGCCGGTCGGACCAGCCGCAGAGCCAGGCCTCGGCCTGCTTGCCGGTGGCGAAGTTGTCGCCGTTGACCCAGACGAGGTCGACGTCGCCGTCGGTCTCGCCGGCCGCCTTCTCCGCCAGCATGCGGCGCAACGCGTCCTTGGTGTCCGCGACGGGCACCCGGCGCAGCGTCACGCCGAGCTCGGCCGCCGCCGGCGCCAGCACGTCGTCGACGTAGGCGTTGCCGCGTTCGTCGCCGCCGTACATCCACAGGTCGACGGTCTGCCCCTCGGCTTCTGCGACGATCGTCTCCCACGACTGCTCGGGCGCCGCTGCGGGACCGGCGCTGGGTGCGGCACAAGCGGTGGCCAGGACACCGGTCGCCAGGAGCAGGTGGACGGCGAGGACGGGACGTCGCACGGGACCTCCGGGAGGACGGACGAGATGGGCGGTCGGACCGGGAACACGTCGGCTCGGGACGGGACTTCCCCGGACGTGACCCGCGCGCCGAACCTACCCACCACGGCAGGACCGTGACGCGGGGTGCCGCCACGCGGGCGGTGCTGCTGGTGCTGCTCGTGCTCGGGCTCTTCGTCGCCGGACGGGTCGGCGGATTGCCGGAGGTGGCCTCGCTGCGCGAGGGCGTCCGGTCGGCCGGCACGGCCGGCTGGCTCGTCTTCGTCGGCGGGTACGCCCTGCTGGCGCTCGTGCCGGCGCCGAAGGCGGCCCTGACGATCCTCGGCGGCGCGCTCTACGGCTGGTGGCTGGGCGCCGCTCTGTCGCTGACCGGCGCGCTGGTCGGGGCGGCCGTGGCCTTCGAGCTCGGCCGCCTGCTGGGACGCGAGGCGGTCGACCGGCTCGCCGGTGGGCGGCTGAGGCGGGTCGACGAGCTGCTGCGCGACCACGGCCTGGGGGCCGTGGTGGCGGTGCGCCTCGTGCCGCTGGTGCCCTACACCGCGATCAACTACGCCGCCGGCCTGTCCGGCGTTCGGCGCCGCCACTACATGGTCGGCAGCGCCCTCGGCATGGTGCCGGGAAGCGTCGCGTACGCCGCGCTGGGAGCATGGGGCGCGGACCCGTGGGGACTCTTCGCCGGCGCCGCCGCCCTCGTCGTCCTGGTCCTGCTCGGCGGGCTGCTGGGACGCCGGCTCCTGGGACACCAGCTCCCGGGACACCAGGGTCCCGGCGAGGCCCTGCGACCACCGGAGACGAAGGAGCCCTGATGCTCGACGCGACGCTGCGACGACGGCTCGACGGCCCGCTCGACCGGGCGGCGTCGTTGCTGGACCGGCCGGGCGTGACCCCCGACCGGCTCACGCTGCTCGGGCTGGCGACCGGTCTCGCGAGTGCGGCCACCTCCGCCGCGCAGCTCTGGGGGTGGGCGCTGGGGCTGTGGCTGGTCTCGCGGCTCCTCGACGGGCTCGACGGTCCGCTGGCGCGGCGCCGGGCATCGGTCCGGGGCGAGGACCACGGCCAGGCCGGCGGCTTCCTCGACATCACCTGCGACTTCCTCGTCTACGGCGCGACCGTCGTGGGCGTCGGTCTCGGTGTGACCCGCGGGGAGGGCGCGTCGTGGCTGCCGTTCGTGGCGGTGCTGCTGGCCTACTACGTCAACGGGACGGCGTTCCTGGCCTTCTCCTCCATCGCCGAGCGCACGGGCCACCGGATCGACGACGGGCGGTCACTGAGCTTCCTCGGCGGCCTGGCGGAGGGCGCGGAGACGATCCTCGTCCACGCGTTGTGGCTGGTGCTGCCGGCTCACGCGGCCGGCATCGCCTGGGTGTGGGCGACGGTGGTCGCGGTCAGCGCGCTCCATCGCATGGTGGCGGGCTACCTCATCCTGCGTCGGACGCCCGGGTGAGGTACCAGCGGCGACCCCGGGCCGCGGCGCCCAGCGCGCGACGGACGACGGGACCGTCGAGCCGCTCACGCACGTCCGCGATGGCGGCCTGCCACAACCCGTCGTTCCACGTCGGGTATGCGTGGGTGACGCCGGCGAGGTCCCGGGTGCGCAGACCCCGGCTGACGGCCAGGGTCAGCTCGCCGATGGACTCGCCCGCGCGGGGGCCGACGACGGTGGCTCCCACGAGGTGGCCCCGCCGGTCGACGACGAGGCGGGTGAACCCGCCGGTCTCCTGCTCGGTGACGGCACGGTCGACGTGGGTGTGCTGCCACGTCAGCACCCGGAGGCCCTCGGGGGGTGAGTCGGTGCCGACGCCGACGGCGGCGACCTCCGGCTGCGTGTACGTCACCCGCGGCACGGCGGTGAGGTCCACGGACCGGCGCACACCCAGGACGGCGTTCCCTGCAGCCAGGCTGCCGTGCACGCCGGCGGTGTGCGTGAACTGGGGGTGACCGGTGAGGTCGCCGGCGGCCCACACCCGGTCGTTGGTGGTGCGCAGGTGGTCGTCCACCTCGACGAAGCCGTGGTCGTCGACCTCGACGCCGGCCACGTCGAGCCCCAGGTCGGCGGTGCGCGGCGTACGACCGACCGCGACCAGGAGATGGCTCGGTGCCAGCGTGCGACCGTCGCCGAGGTCGACGCACAGGCGTCCGTCGTCGCATCCGACCGAGGTGACCTCGACACCCGTGAGGACCTGGGCGCCGTCGGCGCGGAGGGACGCGGCCACGGCGGTCGCGGCGTCCTCGTCCTCGCAGGGGAGCAGCCGCTCCCCGCCCTCCACGACGCTCACCCGGGAGCCGAGCCGGGCGAAGGCCTGGCCGAGCTCGCAGCCGATGCTCCCGCCACCCAGCACCACGAGGTCCGCGGGCAGCTCGTCGAGGTCCCAGACCGTCTCGCTGGTGAGGTACGGCGTCTCCGCCAGCCCCGGGATCGGCGGCACGGCCGGGGCCGCGCCGGTCGCCAGCAGCGCCTGGGTGAACCGGACGCCGCGATCGCCCACCACGAGCCGGTCCGGTGCCGTGAACACGGCGTCGCCCCGCCAGACGGTGACGCCGGCGTCCTCGAGCGCCTCGGGCGAGTCCACCGGCGCGATGTGGGCGATCGCCCCCCGGACGTGGTCCATCACGGCGGGGAAGTCGACCGTCACGCGCTCGGCCCGGACGCCGAAGCGCTCGCCGGTCCGCGCCGTCGCTGCGACGCCGGCCGCGGCGATGAGGGCCTTGGACGGCACGCAGCCGGTCCACAGGCAGTCGCCTCCCGTGCGGTCGCGCTCCACGAGCAGGACCCGGGCCCCGAGCCGGGCGGCCGTCTTGGCGCCCACGATGCCGGCGGTCCCGCCACCGACCACCACGAGGTCCCAGGCGTCGTCCGGGTCTCCGCTCACGAGGCCCGGCCGTCGGTGAGCTCGTCCAGGAAGGTCCGCACGCGGTCCACCGCCGCAGGGTCGACGTACGGCCGCCCCGACCACAACGACAGCGCGCGGTGGAGGGCGCGGTGCTCCGCGACCATGGGCCCGCACCTCTCGCACACCGCCAGGTGAGCCTCCAGGCGCGCCACCTCGCCGGGGGTGAGCGGCGCCGAGGGGTCCGCGTCCAGGTAGCGCTGGATGCGGCGTGCCGACCAGTGGCACGTCATCATCATCCGCACGGTTCCGCTCATGACAGCCCTCCTCGGGACAGACGGGTGGGACCGAGCGTGCGCCGGAGGCGCTCTCGGGCCCGGCTCAGCCGGGACATGACGGTGCCCACCGGCACGTCCAGCACGGCGGCGGCCTCGGCATAGCTGAGGTCGTGCACGTCCACGAGGATCAACGCGGACCGGAACCGCGCGTCCAGGGCGGCGACGGCGGCGTGCAGCTCCTCGTCGAGCTCCTCGTCGAGGAACGACTGCTCGGCGCTCGGCCGCTCGGCGGCCCCGAAGGCCGGGCGCGACTCCCGGTGCAGCTGGGTGTCGTCGACCAGCACGGGACGCTGCCGGCGGTGCATGTTGGCGTTGGTGTTGCGCAGGATCGTCAGCAGCCAGGCGCGGGGATGCCGGCCGTCGAAGCGGGACAGCCCCTTGTAGGCACGCAGCAAGGACTCCTGGACGAGGTCCTCGGCGTCGGCGTCGGAGGCGGTCATCGTCCGGGCCACGCGCAGCATCACCTCGATCTCGGGCTCGACGAGCTCCCGGAAGGCGCGGCCACGGTCGTCGGCGGCGTCGGCGGAGCTGGTCACGGCGTGGGAACCCGGCGAGGTGCGTGCTGGCTTCCCGGGACGCGCGGTTGGTGCGTCCCGTCAGGATGACGGGACGTCCCGGTGAGGAGAGCGGTGCAGAAGTACACGACGATCGCCCGGTGGTACGACGCCGTGTCGGCCGAGCCGGTGTACGGCGTGGGCCGGCGGTGTGCCGTGCCGGCGCTGGGCCTGCGGCGTGGCGACCGGGTGCTCGACGTGGGCTGCGGGACCGGGCTCAACGTCCCCCTCCTGCGCGACCGGGTCGGCGACGAGGGCCTGGTCGTCGGTGTCGACCGCAGCGGCGAGATGCTCGACGTCGCCCGCGGCAAGGCGCGGGCGGCGGGCCACGAGCGGGCCGCGTTCGTCGAGGCCGACGCGACCCGTCTGACCCGGGCGGACCTCGGGGCGGCCGGTCTCGGACCGAGCGACGACTTCGACGCGGTGATCTTCACGTACTCACTGTCGCTCATGTCGGACCCCGGCGGGGCGTGGGACGCGGCCCGGCGGCTGCTCCGGCCGGGCGCGGGGGTCGCGGTGGTCGACATGCAGCCGCCCACCGGTGCCGCCGTCCTGCTCAGCCCGGCCGCCCGCCTGGCCTGCCGGGTGGCCGGGTCGGACATCACGGCGCGACCGTGGGTGACGGTGGAGGAGGACCTCCACGACGTCCGTCGGTGGTCACTGAGGGGCGGGCACGTGCAGGTCAGCGTCGGGCGGCTCACGCCTCAGGGGCGGCCGGGACGTCCAGCTCCGTGTGCACGTGGTGGTTGAAGTAGTTCGTCAGCAGGTTGAGCGTGACGTGGGTCGTGAGCTCGGTGAGCTGCTCGTCGCTCCACCCGGCGTCCAACGCTGACTGCCACGCCTCGTCGCTGGTGTTGCCGACGCGGGCCGCGAGCTCGCGCGCCAGCACGAGGATGGCGTCCAGCCGCGGCTCGGCCGCCCTGCCGCGGCGCACGTCGATCATCTCGTCGTCGCTCAGGCCGGCCTTCCTGCCGCCGCCGGTGTGGGCGGCCTGGCAGTAGTCGCAGTCGTCCTCTTTGCCGACGGCGAGGGCGATGGCCTCCCGCGTGCGCGCGTCCAGGGTGCCGTGCTCACGCAGCACGTCCTGGAGTGCCACGTACGCGTGCAGGACGGCCGGTGAGTGCGCCATCTCGCCGTGGATGTTGAGGACCTTGCCGTACTGGGACTCGAGCGCCGTCAAGGCGTCACGGCTGGCCTCCGGTGCGCTGTCGACGGTGTGGACGGGGATGCGGGGCATGGTGCTCCTCGGGATTCGTCGGGACCGGACGGACCTGCTGGTAACCCGCTGCCCCCGGGCGGTCATTCCTGGGCGACGACAGGAAGTGAGCAGGCCATCCACGGGGTTTCCTGAGCACAGCCCGCGTCCGTCGAGACTCGACGGTCCAAGACCGGAGGTTCCCATGAGCACTCACACGATCGATGCCAGGACGGGGCGGACGTCCCTGGCGCACGGCGCCACAGCCGGAGCGGTGGCCGGCGTCCTGGCCTCGCTGGCGATGGCTGCCTTCGCCATGCTGGCGGCACTGACCTACCAGGGCGTCGGATTCTTCACGCCGCTGCACCACATCGCGTCCGTCGTCGCCTCGCCCCAGCCGATGATGGGATCCATGGAGAGCGCCATGAGCGGCTCGCCGTTCGTGGTCACGGCCGGCACAGCCCTGCTGGGCGTCGTGATCCACATGGTGACCGGCGCGGCGTACGGCGCGGTCTTCGGCATCCTGGCCGTTCTCGCCCGCCTCCGCGGCGCCGTGCTGGTCGCGGCCGGGGCGGTCTTCGGACTGCTGGTCTTCGCGTTCAGCGCCTTCGTCGGGCTGCCGGCGGCGGCCTCCCTGCTCGGCGGCGGCGACCCGATCGCGAACATGGCCGAGATGGTCGGCTACGGCACGTTCGTCACCGAGCACCTGCTCTACGGCGGGGTGCTCGGACTCGTGCTGCTGGCGCTCCTGCGCCGGGGGAGCGACCACTCGGCGCGCTGAGCACGCGGACGTGCCGGCAGCCCGCCCCCGGAACGCGTCGAGGCCCCGGCGACCTGCGCCGGGGCCTCGACCCTGGGGTGAGTAACGGGACTTGAACCCGCGACATCCGCCACCACAAGGCGGCGCTCTACCAGCTGAGCTATACCCACCATGCTGCTCGCCGAGGCGAGCAGGCGATGAGAAGTGTAGGGCAATCAGGCCGGAGGGTCGGAATCGAGGCCCCCCGCCGCGGGGACTGGCTCGCCGAGACCGGTCAGCGCCCCCGCGTGCCGCGCGGCGATGCCCTTCGCCGTGGCGCTGTCGGGGCCGGGAAGAGGCACGAACACGGCCTCGCGGTAGTAGCGCAGCTCCTCGATGCTCTCCTGGATGTCGGCCAGGGCCCGGTGGTTGCCGCGCTTGGCGGGGGCGGAGAAGTAGGCACGCGGGAACCAGCGCCGCGACAGCTCCTTGATCGAGGAGACGTCGACGATCCGGTAGTGCAGGAACGACTCGAGCTCCGGCATGTCGCGGGCGAGGAACGCGCGGTCGGTGGCCACCGTGTTGCCGGCCAGCGGAGGACGGCTGCCGTCCGGGCAGTGCTCGCGGACGTAGGACAGCACCTGGTCCTGCGCGTCGGCGAGCGTCGTACCGCTGTCCAGTGCGTCGAGGAGCCCGGAGGTCTCGTGCATGGTCCGGACGAACTCGACCATCTGGTCCAGCGCCTCCGGCGGCGGCTTGACGATCACGTCGACGCCCTCGCCGAGGACGTTGAGGTCGAAGTCGGTGACGAGCGCGGCGACCTCGATCAGGGCATCGGCCCCCAGGTCGAGGCCGGTCATCTCACAGTCGATCCACACCAGGCGTTCGCTCACGGTCGACCACACTACTCACCCGCTCGCCACCTCACTCCCCACGCGAGCGGCGGCCCTCTCAGCACCGGTTCAGCGTCGCCTCCTAGGGTCGGGGGCGTGAGGGACTGGTTCGGGCTGATCGCGCGCCTGGTGACCGGCGGCGTGTGGATCGTCGCGGGCGCCCTCAAGCTGCCCCACCCCGGCGAGAGCGTCCGCGCCGTGCGCGCCTACGACCTGCTGCCGGAGGCGGTCGTCCCGACCGTCGGGCACCTGCTGCCCGTCGTCGAGGTCGTCGTCGGCGCGTGCCTGGTGCTGGGCCTCCTCACCCGCGCGATGGCGGCGGTGTCGGCCGTGCTGCTCCTGGCGTTCATCGTCGGCATCGCCTCCGCCTGGGCGCGCGGGCTCTCGATCGACTGCGGCTGCTTCGGCGGTGGCGGCCGGATCCAGGACGCGGCCGAGACGTACCCGGTCGAGATCGCCCGCGACGCCGGCCTCCTGGCGCTCTCGGCCTGGCTGGTGGTCCGTCCGCGGACCCGCCTGGCCCTGGACTCCCTGCTCTTCCGCTCCTCCTACGACGATCCCGAAGGGACCCACGATGGCGACGAAGAAGAACCAGCCGGACAAGGCAGCCGCGGCGGCCAAGCGGGCGGCCCGGCAGGCCCGGAATGAGCGCGCCAAGGCGCTGGCGGAGGAGCGCCGCCGCGCCCAGAAGCGCAAGGAGCGGCTGACCCTGGCCGGGGTCGTCCTCGGCGTCCTGGTCCTCGTCGTCGGCGGGTTCCTCGCCTACCGGGCGATCAACCCCGACAAGCCGACCACGCCACCCGAGGGTGCGACCGACGGCTTCGGCCTCCGGCTCGGCGAGGAGGACGCCCCGAAGACGGTCGTGATCTACGAGGACTTCCTCTGCCCGCCCTGCGGGGCCCTGGAGCAGGCCGCCAGCGACCGCCTCGACGCCGCCGTGGAGGCGGGCGAGATGAGCGTCGAGTACCGCCCCGTCGCCTACCTCGAGCAGTACGGCGACTACTCGAAGGAGGCCGCCAACGCGTTCGCGGTGGTGCTGGACGCCGCCGGACCCGAGACGGCGAAGGAGTTCCACGACCTGCTGTTCGCCGACCAGCCCACCGAGACGGGGGAGAAGCCGGGGGACGACGAGCTGGTCGACCTGGCGGTCGAGGCGGGTGCCGAGGAGGCGGACGTCCGGCCCGGCATCGAGGACATGGCGTTCGAGGGCTGGGTCGAGGCCGGCACGGAGGAGGCGTCGAAGGACGGCATCAACCAGACGCCGTCGGTCCTCGTCGACGGGGACAGGGTCGAGTTCGAGACGATCGCCGAGCTCGTCACGGCCATCTTCGGCTCGGCGGGCTGACAGGGTGGCGCGATGAGTCACTCCGCGTTCATCGCCGGCCTGCCCAAGGCCGAGCTCCACGTCCACCACATCGGGTCCGCCTCGCCGCGGATCGTCGCCGGCCTGGCCGAGCGCCACCCGGACGGCCCCGTGCCCGCCGACCTCGACGAGCTGCGCCGGTTCTTCGAGTTCCGCGACTTCGCCCACTTCATCGAGGTCTACCTCGCCGTGGTCGACCTCGTCCGCACCCCCGAGGACGTGCGGATGCTCACCTACGAGGTCGCCCGCGAGATGGCCGAGGGGCAGAACCTCCGCTACGCGGAGCTCACCTGCACGCCGTACACCTCGGTGGTCCGCGGGATGGCGATCGAGGCCTACACCGAGGCGATCGAGGACGCCCGCGTGGCGGCGGAGCGCGACTTCGGCCTGGTGCTGCGGTGGATCTACGACATCCCGGGCGAGTCCGGCGTCCCGGCCGCCGACGACACCCTCCGCTTCGCCCTGGACCACCGCACGGACGCGCTGGTGGGGTTCGGGCTCGGCGGCCCCGAGATCGGCGTGCCCCGGCCGCAGTTCCAGCCCCACTTCGACGCCGCGCGCGCCGCCGGCCTGCACTCGGTCCCCCATGCCGGCGAGACCACCGGTCCGGAGACGGTGTGGGACGCCGTACGGCTCCTCGGGGCCGAGCGCATCGGGCACGGCTGCTCGGCCGCCCAGGACCCGGACCTGCTCGCGCACCTCGCGGACGCCGGCATCGTGCTCGAGGTGTGTCCCACCTCCAACCTGGCGACGCGCGCCGTGGCTCGGCTGGAGGACCACCCGCTCCCGGCGTTCGTGGCAGCCGGCGTGCCCGTGGTGATCGGCTCGGACGACCCGCCCATGTTCGCCACCACCCTCGACCACGAGTACGAGGTCGCCGCCGACCTGCTCGGCCTCGACGAGTCGGGGATCGCCGACCTCGCGCGTGCCGCGGTGCGGGCGTCGTTCGCCCCGGAGGACGTGCGGGCGCGCGTGCTGGACGAGATCGACGCGTACGCCGCGACCGCCGGCTGACCCAGCCCGGCGGGAAGAGGTTTCGGCCCCGCTACCTCATACGTGGCGGGGCCTGCAGCCATCCTGGGCCCGTCGGCAGCGGCATCCGCGGACCTCGGACCGCGTGTCGCGGTCAGGCCCCGGACAGAGCACTGCCCGCGGACACGGGGGTGTCCGCGGGCAGTCCTTGCTGTGTGCTGGTCCGAGGATCAGCGGGTGGTGTAGCCGGTGCCCTCTGCGGGCGGGATCTGCTGGGTGCTGTGCTGGTCGTAGACACCCTGGTCCGACGCCATGCCGGTGCTGGTGCCCGTGCTGCCGTACGACGTCGAGCCGCCGCCCTGGCTGCTGGAGCCCATCTCGTCCTGGGCGCGCTGTCTGCCCAGCTCGGCGTCGCGCTTGGCCTGCTCCTTGGCCATCGCACCCTTGTCGCGAGCGTCGCGCAGCATGTCGGCGGCGATGTCGCGGCCACCGAGACCGAACGCGAGGGCGAGGCCCAGCGCGAGGGCGAACATGATGGCGGTGAAGGCGATCCGGATGATCTCGGGAGCGATCTGGAGCTGCTCGAGGATCATGAAGAGCGCGATCGTCATGATGACGGCCGGCACGACGGTGGCGACGACCTTGCCGGTCGGGGTGTCACCCATGAACTTGGCGACGGCTCCGGCCACGGCACCCGAGACCAGCGCGGCGACCAGGAAGATCAGGATCGCGACGATGATGTTGGGCAGGTAGGCGAGGACCTGGTTCATGAAGCTGGTCGCGGCCGGGATGCCGAGGGCGCCGATCGCCGCGCTGATGAAGAAGATGAAGATCAGCCAGAACACGAGCTTGGCGATGCCGTTGGACGGCCGCGCACCCGGGAGGACCGCGTCGACGTGCTTGCTGGACGAGCTCTCCTGCAGCTTCTGGTCGATGTGGGCCTTCTGGAGGAGCTTGCGCACCACTCCGGAGACCACCTTGGCGATGATGAAGCCGATCAGGAGGATGAGGAGGGCGCCCAGCAGGCTGGGCAGGAACGCGAAGAACGTGTCCGTCGCGTTCCGGAAGCTTCTACCGATGTCCATCAAAGTGTCCTTTCACAGGTGTGTCCGCCCCCGCGAGACTCGAGCCCTTCGACCATCGCGTCTGGGCGTGTCGCGACGAAACACCCCGGTGGGCGGAATACCCCCGCGGCCCAGCGGGTAGGGCACGGACCTCGCCGCGCACGGCTGGACGGGTGGCGCCCCCGGCAGGACTCGAACCTGCAACCCACGGATTAGAAGGCCGTTGCGCTATCCGTTGCGCCACGGGGGCCGGTTGCCGAGTATGCCGCAGGCGCCCGACGCTCCGAGCAGCATCCCGGTGCAGATCCGCGCGCATCCGCCGAGGACGGCGAGATGGCATCCTCGGGGTGTGCTCCCGCACCTCGTCGCCGTCCACGGCTCCCGGCTGGCCAGCTCGCAGTGGCTGCCCCAGCTGCCGCTGTGGGAGGGCCGCGCCACCGTCGGGCTGGTGGACCTCCCCGGCCACGGCACCCGGGCAGGCGAACGGTTCACCCTCGCCCGCTGCGTCGAGGTGCTGGACGAGGCGGTCGACGGGGCGCCCGAGGGAGCGCCGATCGTCCTGGTGGGCCACTCGCTGGGGGGCTACGTCGCCATGGCGTACGCCGAGGACCACGCCACGCGGCTGGACGGCCTCGTCCTCGCCGGCTGCAGCGCGACGCCGGTCGGGCCAGGCGCGGCGGTCTACCGCGGCGTCGCTGCCGCCACCGCACGCATCGGACCCGAGCGGATGACCCGCTTCAACAACCGGGTGCTGCGTCGTCTCTACCCCGCCGACCTGATCGAGCCGGTCATCGCGGGGGGCTACTACTTCGACCCGACTCCCGACGCCTGGCGCGAGGTGATGACGCGCTGCCGGCCGGCGATGCTGGCGCGGGTGGCGTGCCCGGTGCTCGTGCTCAACGGCCAGTGGGACCAGTTCCGGCTCGGGGTGCGCGACGTGCTGCAGGTGCTTCCCGACGCGGCGGTCGCAGTCGTGCCGCGGGCCTCCCACCTGGTCAACCTCGACCAGCCGCAGGCCTTCGCCGACGCGGTCCTGCGCTTCGCCGAGTCGGTCACGGGCGGCTCCACCGACTGAGAGGATGCGCGGGACCTGCCTCGAGGAGAGCCGTGAGCGACCCGCTGACCGACTACCGCCGCCAGGCGTCGTACCCCCACCCCGGCGAGGTCGACCCGTCGGAGGGCCGGCGCGCGTCCCTGCGCTGGGTGCGCACGGTCCTGGCACTCCTCCTCGGTACGGCGTCCGCGCTGGTGCTGGCGTCCGCCCTGGTCCTCGCGCTGGGCGCGGTGCACGTCCTCTCGCCCGACCGCCCCGCGCGGGTCGTCCCGGTGCTGCTGTCCGCTCCCGAGGTGCGGACGGCGGTGGCGGAGGACATCGTCTCCGACATCGACGAGGACGGGGTGCCCCTCACGGCTCCCGAGCGCGCCGAGCTGGTCCGCGCGATGGAGGAGGTGCTGGCCTCGGCCGAGCTGCACGCGCAGGTCCGCGACCTGCGGCCCGAGGACGGCCGGATCGACGGCACCGCGGTCGCTGCCACGTTCGAGGCGGAGCTGCTGGCGCAGGCGGAGGGTCGACCTCCGCGGGTGCAGCGGGTGCTCCAGGTGGCCGCCGAGCACGTACGGCGCGAGCTGGCGGCGGAGGGGTCGTCGGGCGACGCGTCCGGGTTGGTCGAGAGCATCACCCTGCTGCGGAGGTGGGCCCTCATCGCGGCGGCCGTCCTCCTCGTCCCCGGCCTGGTGGCCGCAGCCCTCGCGCTGGCCGTGGCGCGGCGTCGTCCGCTGACCGCGGTGCTGATCCCCTCCGGCGCGCTGCTGCTGGCGGTGCTGGCGCTGGCCCCCGGTCGCTTCGTGCTCGAGCGGCTCCCGGGTCCGCTCTCGATCCCCGGGCACGTCCTGGCGGCGATCGGGGAGCTGTCGGGTCCGGGCACCCTGTGGGCCCTGCTCCTCGCTGTGGGCGTGCCTCCGGCCCTGTGGTGGGCGGTCCGTTCGTGGCGGGGTGCGGCGAGCACCCCCGCCACGTAGCCCGGTCAGGCCGCGGACTGCTCCGTCAGGACGGGGTCGACCGGCTCCTCCCGCCAGGCACGGCGCCCGCGGGGGGCGTCGTACGCCCGCTGGTCGAGGATGCCCTCCCGCTTGGCGACGATGGTCGGCACGAGGGCCTGGCCGGCCACGTTCACCGCGGTCCGCCCCATGTCGAGGATCGGGTCGATGGCGAGCAGGAGACCCACTCCCTCGAGCGGCAGGCCGAGGGTCGACAGCGTGAGGGTGAGCATCACGGTCGCTCCGGTGACCCCCGCCGTGGCCGCGGAGCCGATCACCGACACGAAGGCGATCAGCACGTAGTCGGTCAGTGACAGGTCGACCCCGAAGAACTGGGCCACGAAGATCGCGGCGATGGCGGGGTAGATGGAGGCGCAGCCGTCCATCTTGGTGGTCGCTCCCAGCGGCACCGCGAAGGACGAGTAGGCACGCGGGACCCCGAGGTTGCGCTCGGTCACCGTCTCGGTGACGGGCATGGTGCCGACCGAGGAGCGCGAGACGAAGGCCAAGGAGATCGCGGGCCACGCGCCGGAGAAGAACTGACGGACGGACAGACCGTGCAGGCGCAGCAGCACCGGGTAGACACCAGCCACGACGAGGGCCAGGCCGAGGTAGACCGCGCCGGCGAAGGTGCCGAGGGACCCGATGGCGTCCCACCCGTAGCTGGCCACGGCGTTGCCGAGCAGACCGACCGTGGCGATCGGGGCCAGCAGGATGATCCACCACAGGACCTTCTGCACGACGGCGAGCGCCGAGCGGACGAAGCTCAGGAACGGTTCTGCAGCGTCGCCGACCTTGAGCGCAGCGATGCCCGTGGCGATCGCCAGCACGAGGATCTGCAGGACGTTGAAGGACAGCGACACGCTGCCGTCGTCGCCGGCCGACGCCTGGAGGCCGAGCAGGTTCGTCGGCACCAGTCCGGTGAGGAAGTCCAGCCAGGACCCGGTGCTCGCGGGGGCCGAGGCGGCGTCGGCGCTCACGCTGGTGCGGTCGCCGGGCCTCAGCACCAGACCCAGCCCGATGCCGATGGCGACGGCGATGAGCGCGGTGATCGCGAACCACGCCAGGGTCTTCCACGCCAGACGGGCTGCGCCGGTGACGTCCCGCAGGTTGGCGATGGACGCCACGATCGCCAGGAACACGAGGGGCGGGACGATCGTGCGAAGCAGGGTGACGAAGGTGCTGCCGACTGTGGCAAGGGTCTCGGTCAACCAGTTGGGGTCGACCTCTCCGGTCGTGCTGTCGACGCCGTCGGCGCCCAGGCCGCGGGCGACGAGGCCCAGGACGACGCCGAGGACCAGGCCGATCAGGACCTGGGTCCCGAAGGGCGGGAGACGCAAGCGTGTGGGCTTCTCGATGTGCTGTGCGGTGCTCATGCTGGTGCGGACCTTTCAGTGCCGGGCACCCGGTGCGGTGCCCGTGCGAGGAGGGAAGGAGGAGGCGACCGCGCGCCGGTGCGGTGGGGGCCGGTGCGCCCCGAGGCGAGGGGGCAGGACGCGGGTCGGACGGGACGAGGGAGTCCGTGGCGCTAGGCGCGACGGCGGCGACACAGGGCGCTGCCGGTGCGGACGAGGTCGACCGCACGGCGCTGCGTCAGCAGGTCTCCGACGGTCGAGGGGGCGCGCACACGTGGTCCAACCGGCGTCACGCGCGGCCCATTCCGTGTCGGCGCTCACACCCGTGCCGGGCCGCATCCCGGCTGGGGCAACGGGTACCGGCGTCCCAGGACCACCACCACCTGGAGGACGCGATGGGCAACAACTACCCGCGGCTGGCGATCGTCACCGGCAGCGACTCGGGCATCGGGCAGGCGACGGCGAAGCTGCTGGCCACCGAGGGCTTCGACGTCGGCCTCACCAGCCACGCCGACGTCGAAGGCGTGCAGGAGACGGCCGAGGAGGTCCGGTCGCGCGGGCAGCGCTGCTTCGTCGAGCGCTTCGACGCCGCGTCGCCCGACGCCGGCCAGGTGGTCGACCGCCTCGCCGAGCAGCTGGGCGGGCTGGGCGTCATGGTCAACGTCGCCGGGACGGGCCAGTCCGACCGCGTGCTCGACATGTCGCTCGACACGTGGCGACACGTGCTGGCCACGGACCTCGACGGACCGTTCCTGTGCTCCCAGCACGCCGCGCGCCGGCTCGTGCAGCAGGGCCAGGGCGGCCGGATCATCAACATCACCAGCGTCCACGAGCACCTGCCCCGCCTCGGGGCCGCGGCGTACTGCTCGGCGAAGGCCGGCCTCGGCATGTTCACCAAGGTGCTGGCGCTCGAGCTCGGCGAGCACGGCATCACGGTCAACTCGGTGGCTCCGGGGGAGATCTCGACGCCGATGACGGGCCAGGACGAGTCGGAGGCCTATCACCAGGACCGCCCGGGCAACCCGCTCGGCCGTCCCGGCCACGTCAACGAGGTCGCGTCGGTGATCGGGTTCCTCGCCTCGCCGCGATCGGCGTACGTCACCGGCTCCTCGTTCACCGTCGACGGCGGGCTCAGCCTGATGGCGGCGCACGGGCACGACTCCGCGACGGGCTGGCGCGAGGTCTGACCTGGACTGGACCACCGGGCGCGGCATGCCGGTGTGAGCGGGCGCCGCAGGCATACTCAGCGCCTGCGCCCTCCTGCCTCGCCGAGGCCCACTCGAACGGACGTCCCCATGTCACACCGCCTCGGCGTCCGGCTGCTCGCCGTCGTCCTGCCCGTCACCGCTGCGCTCGCGCCGGTCGCCGCCCACGCCGAGCGGGTGGTGACCGAGGACGCGGCGTCCGACGTCGTGTCGATCGAGTACGGCGAGGGGGACGAGCTCGAGCAGTCGCTCATCACCCCCGCGCCCGACGTGACCACCGTCGACGTCACCAAGACGGTCGTCGACCACCGAGCCGCCCGGGTGCGGGTCGTCGTCCGCTACCGCGACGTGGTGCCCGCCCGCTTCCGCGTCACGCTGCTCCAGCTGCGCACCCCTACGGCGCGCTACGAGGTCTTCGCCGTGGCGGTGCGCGGCCAGCGGACCTACATCGAGCTCGACCGCCGGGGTGGCGAGACCATCGAGTGCGAGGCACTCCAGGGCTCCCTCGACCGCGCCTCCGACCGATGGACCGCGACGATCCCGACCTCGTGCCTGGGCTCGCCCCGATGGGTGCAGGTGGGCGTCGGGGCCGGCGTCCTCACCGGCGGCCCCGAGGACCCTGAGGGGCAGCCGGTCCTGGTCGACGACGCGCACCTGACGGGCAAGATCCGTGAGGACGGCCTGGCCCTCGGCCCGAAGGTCCGCCGCGGCTGACCCGCCCAGCGACCACCTGCTGGCTCAGGCATGGGCAGGTCGAGCCCTGCTGCTCGTCCCGCGAGCAGGCCCGCTGCCCATGCTCGTACGACCCCATCTCCCGCCTCCTCGTCGAGGCCTTCCCGATCGGACACCACCGTGATCTCGCGTCGCTCGACCCCGCTCCTTGCCGCCCTCCTCTCCGCAGCCGCGCTCCTCGCCCCCACTGCCGCCCACGCCGAACGGTCCGTCACCGAGGACGCCGCGGCTGACGTCCTCGGCATCACCTACAGCGCGGCGGAGGACGGCTCCGAGGCAGAGGTGACCGCCCCGGCGCCCGAGGAGACCAGCGTCGACATCACCCGCACGGTGGTGCAGCACCGCACCGACCGGTTGCGCCTGACGGTCAGCCACCGCGACCTGGTGCTGCGGCGTCGCACGGTCCACTTCACGGCGTTCCGGGTCGTGACCCCCCGGGCCAGCTACTGGCTGCACGTGGGGGACATGTCGTACGTCGGCGCGCCCGGGGACGGCGCCGGCCTGAGCCGGGGAGGTCGGCCGATCGAGTGTCCCGGGCTCCGCTGGTCGCAGGACGAGGACGCCGACAAGGTGATGGCGTCCGTGCCCACCACGTGCGTGGGGTCGCCGCGCTGGGTCAGGGTCGGCGTGGGCGCTGTCGAGCTCGACTCGCGCGCGATGCAGTCCGAGTCCCCCGAGATGCTCACCTTCGTCGACGACGGCCACCGCCCCGGAAGCATCGCCCAGAACAGCATCGCCAAGGGTCCCAAGGTCTTCGCGGGCTGACACCTCTGCTCTGGGTCCTCAGGGGCCCGGATCCGCCCATCCTCCCCACGGAGGTCGAGCCCTCCGGATCGGACACCCCATGTCACCCCGTCTTGCCGCACGGCTCGTCGCCCTGATCCTCCCCGCCACCGCGATCCTCGCGGCGCCTGCGGCCCACGCCGAGCGAGTGGTCACCCACGACGCCACCGGG
>CADCUM010000108.1 GCA_902805885.1 uncultured Nocardioides sp.
GCGTCAGCTCCTGGTCCCCGATGTAGACCTCCCCCGAGGTGCCGGTGTCGAGCGCGGCGCAGCAGTGCATCAGCGTGGACTTGCCCGACCCGCTGGGGCCCATGATGGCGGTGAACTCCCCTGCCGCGAGGTCGAGGCTGACGTCGTCGAGCGCGGTGACCAGGGCCTGACCCGAGCCGTAGGTCTTCGTCAGGTGGCGCACACGGGCGGCGGGCACGGCCCCCGGCCGTCCGTGCATCTGCTCGGTCATGGCGCAAGCCTCCCGCGTCGCACCAAGCAGGCGCCATCGGGATCCTCCCCGAGCGGCCGTCGGAGGCGCCGGGGGCGCCGGGGGCGAACAGGCAGAGCTCGTCCCCTCCGCGTCCGTGAGCGTGACCCAGCCGACCTCGCCCTGGCCGCGGTCGAGCACCTCGTGGTCGAGGACCGCGCACCAGGACCGGACGAGGGCCGGGGCGTCGGCGCCGTCGATCGCGACCTCGGTGATCCTGCTGGCCATGGGTGGCGGTCCCTGTGCACCATCCCTTGCCATCGAACACGCGTTCGATATGATGAGACGATGGACTTCCAGGGCACCCTCTTCGACGAGTCGCCGGCGGCCGACCTGGCGGGGCTGCCGCGGCTGGCGCCGAGGCGCACGCTGCTCACGCGCGGCGCCTGGGTCGACGTCCAGCGCAACTGGCTGCCCGGGGCCGACGACGTCTTCACCGCCCTCGTGCGTGACGTGCCGTGGCGCGCCGAGCGGCGCGAGATGTACGACCGGGTCGTCGACGTGCCGCGTCTGGTGCACACCTACGGCGTCGGCGAGGTGCTCCCGCACCCGCTGCTCACCGAGGCGCGCGAGGCGCTGTCGGAGCACTACCGCCCCGAGCTCGGCGAGCGGTTCGTGACCGCCGGCTGCTGCTACTACCGCGACGGCCGCGACTCGGTGGCCTGGCACGGCGACCGGATCGGCCGCGGCAGGGTCCACGACACCATGGTCGCCATCGTCTCGGTGGGCGACCCGCGCAGGCTGATGCTGCGACCGCGAGGCGGCGGGGAGTCGATCTCGGTGACGATGGGCCACGGCGACCTGCTCGTGATGGGCGGGTCGTGCCAGCGCACCTGGGAGCACGCCGTGCCGAAGACCGCGGCCGCCGGGCCGCGGCTCTCCGTGCAGTTCCGGCCGCTGCACGTCTTCTGACGCCTCGGGCTCAGCCCGGCGTGCGCCACACCGAGACGTGGCTCTCGCTGTCGTTGGTGAAAGGGCTGCCCGTCCAGTCGGCGGCCCGGCGCTCGAGCTCCATCCCGGCGAGCTGCGCCATCAGGTCGCACTCGGCCGGCCAGATGTAGCGGAAGTTGCTGGCGCCGTACGTCACCGTGCCGTCGGGGTGTCGCCGGTAGTGGTGGGACGTGCCCTGCTGGCTGGCCAGGTCGTAGGTGTCGATGCCGACGTGGTGACGTCCGACGTGGAAGGGCACTCCTGCCTGACCCGGCGGGAAGCGCCGGATGCCGGGGATCCACAGCTCGATCACGAAGCGTCCACCCGGCAGCAGGTGGCGCGCAGCGTTGCGGAAGCAGGCGACCTGCTCCGCCTGGGTCCGCAGGTTGCCGATGCCGTTCCACACCAGGTAGACGAGCGAGAACCGCCCGGGCATCGTGCTGGTCGCCATGTCGCCGACGACGACGGGGATGTCGGTCCGCTTCGTTCGCAGCTGCTCGACCATCGGCTGCGAGAGCTCGATGCCGCTCACCGCGACGCCCCGCTCGACCAGGGGGACGGCCACCCGCCCCGTCCCGATGGCGAGCTCGAGCGCTGGGCCGTCGCCGGCCAGGTCTGCCAGGAACCGCACCGCCGGCTCCAGCACGTCGGGTGCGAACATGAACGCCGACGCCTCGTCGTACCGCTCAGCCGTCTCCGCGTCCCACCGGTCGCTGCTCGTCATCGAGGCAGCCTCCCCGACGAGGCCCGGTGCCGCCCACCCATTTTCCTCAGGGCCGGCGCCTCACCCGGCGTAGGCGTCCCGGTAGAGCTGTGCGAGCGCCTCGTCGTAGGCCGCGGTGAAGCCGCACAGCGTCACGGTGTCCTGGAAGGCGGTGACCAGGTAGCGCTCGCCGACCTGGAAGTCCACGGCCACCAGCAGCTCCTGCAGCATCTTGCTCGGGGCGGTCACCGTCACGGTCTCGGTCGGGGTGCCCTTGAACCACGCGGTGGGCTCCAGGGTCACCTGGTCGCCCTCGATCGCGGTCACGGTGCCGTCGAAGGCCAGCGAGTTGGCCCGCAGCACCTGCACGTTCGGCACCATGCACTTGGCATTGGCGTCGGCGGCGGCCACCAGCGCGGTCATGGACCCCGGGTCGGCGGCCGGCTCCTCGGCAGCCGGGGGGCCGGGCTCCTGCCCGGCGGACGGCCCGGCCGTGGGTGCCTGCGCGTCGTCGTCACCGCGGAGCCCTGCGAAGGAGGCGCCCGCGATGACGACGACGGCAGCGGCTGCTGCGACCCAGGCGAGGGGCCTGCGTCGCCCCGTCGCGTCGGGCCGTGCGTCGGTGGTCCGGCCGCTCGAGGCCTGGTCGAGCATGGCGCACTCCAGGAGCCCGGCCACCCGCTCGGGGGCTGCCGGCGTCAGCCGGGAGGCAGGGTCGAGGGCGCTGAGCCTGCGCCGCAGCTCCTCGTCGTCGTGGTGGTTCACCGATGCCTCCCCTCTGCCCCTCCATGTCCGGCAGCCGGCTCGCTCTTTCGCAGCTGCTCGACCAGCTTCCCCTTGGCCCGGTGCAGCCGGATGCTGATCGCGTTCGACGTCGTGTCGAGCACCGCGGCGATCTCGGCGGGGGTGAGCTGCTCCCAGGCCCAGAGCCGCAGCAGCTCCCGGTCGCGGTCGGGCAGCCGGTCCATCGCCTCGGCCAGCCGCGGGTCGGGGTCGCCGCGTGGCGGGTCGACGGGCTGGGCGGCCAGCTTGGCCGTCACCCGGTCCTGGCGCCGGCGGCTGCGCTGGGCGTTCTGCAGGCAGCCGCGTGCCACGCCGTACGCCCAGGGCACCGCGTGCTCGGGGACGTCGTCGAGGCGCCGCCACAGCACCAGGAGCGTCTCGGACAGCACGTCGTCGGCGGTGTCGGGGTCGCTACGCCGGGCGAGGAAGCGGCGGACCGGCTCGATGACCTCGCGGGCCACCGCCTCGAACCGCTCCTCCCGAGTCACCCGCCCAACCTAGGGGACCTGTCACGGTGGGGCGGGCAGGGCACGCCACCGCCCTGCCCGGGACGCGCAGCAGGGCCCCGCCGGAGCGGGGCCCTGCTGGTGGTGCGGTGTGGCTGGTGCGGACGATCAGAAGTCCATGCCGCCCATGCCGCCGGAGGGGTCGCCGCCCATGGGGGCCGCCTTCTCCGGCTTGTCGGCCACGACGGCCTCGGTGGTGAGGAACAGCGCCGCGATCGAGGCGGCGTTCTGCAGCGCAGAGCGGGTCACCTTGACCGGGTCGTTGATGCCCTCGGCCAGCATGTCGACGTACTCGCCGGTGGCCGCGTTGAGACCGTGACCGGGGGTCAGGTTGCGCACCTTCTCCGCCACGACGCCGCCCTCGAGGCCGGCGTTGATCGCGATCTGCTTCAGCGGGGCCTCGGTCGCGTAGCGCACGATGTTGGCACCCGTGGCCTCGTCACCGGTGAGGTCGAGCTTGTCGAACGCCGTGGCCGAGGCCTGGACCAGCGCCACGCCGCCGCCGGCGACGATGCCCTCCTCGACGGCCGCCTTGGCGTTGCGGACGGCGTCCTCGATGCGGTGCTTGCGCTCCTTGAGCTCGACCTCGGTGGCCGCGCCGACCTTGATGACGGCCACGCCGCCGGCCAGCTTGGCGAGGCGCTCCTGGAGCTTCTCGCGGTCGTAGTCGGAGTCGGACTTGTCGATCTCCGCGCGGATCTGGTTGACCCGGCCCTCGATCTGGCCCTGGTCCCCGGCACCCTCGACGATGGTGGTCTCGTCCTTGGTGATGACGACCTTGCGGGCCTGGCCGAGCAGCTCGAGACCGGCGGACTCGAGCTTGAGGCCGACCTCCTCGGAGATGACCTGGCCGCCGGTGAGGATCGCGATGTCCTGCAGCATGGCCTTGCGGCGGTCACCGAAGCCGGGAGCCTTGACGGCGACCGAGCGGAAGGTGCCCTTGATCTTGTTGACGACCAGCGTCGAGAGGGCCTCGCCGTCGACGTCCTCGGCGATGACCAGCAGCGGCTTGCCCGACTGCATGACCTTCTCGAGCAGCGGCAGCAGGTCCTTGACCGTGGAGACCTTGGAGTTGGCGATGAGGATGTAGGGGTCCTCCAGCACCGCCTCCATCCGCTCGAGGTCGGTGGCGAAGTAGGCGGAGATGTAGCCCTTGTCGAACCGCATGCCCTCCGTGAGCTCGAGGTCCAGCCCGAAGGTGTTGGACTCCTCGACGGTGATGACGCCTTCCTTGCCGACCTTGTCCATCGCCTCGGCGATGATCTCGCCGACGGTGGTGTCAGCGGCGGAGATGGACGCGGTGGACGCGATCTGCTCCTTGGTCTCGACGTCCTTGGCCATGGCGAGCAGCTGCTCGGACACGGCCTCGACGGCGGCCTCGATGCCGCGCTTGAGACCCATCGGGTTGGCGCCGGCCGCGACGTTGCGCAGACCCTCGCGAACCATGGCCTGGGCCAGGACGGTGGCCGTCGTCGTGCCGTCACCGGCGACGTCGTCGGTCTTCTTGGCGACCTCCTTGACCAGCTCGGCGCCGATCTTCTCGTAGGGGTCCTCCAGCTCGATCTCCTTGGCGATCGAGACACCGTCGTTGGTGATCGTGGGGGCTCCCCACTTCTTCTCCAGGACGACGTTGCGGCCCTTGGGGCCGAGGGTGACCTTGACCGCGTCGGCGAGGGTGTTCATACCCCGCTCGAGCCCGCGGCGGGCCTCTTCGTTGAAAGCAATGAGCTTCGCCATAGCGCGTGCAGTTCCTTCGACATGAGTCGGTGGGTACGACCCCGGATGGGCTGCCCGCGACGGACGACCGGCTCGCCCGGCGATCCATTCCCGCCGGGTTCTGCCGACCTCAGCCACCTGGGTCGATTGTCACTCTCGTGGTGAGAGTGCCAACCTCTGTTTTAGCACTCGTCCAGGGAGAGTGCAAACAGTCGGCCGCGGCCACCACCGGCCCGTCAGGACCGGTGGGAGCGGCGATCGAGCCCGGGCCCGGACGATCCGCGTCCACGAGGTCGGTCAGGGCAGCTGGACGAACCGGATCGACCCGGTGACGGTGTCGACCACCGAGGCGACGATCGGACCCAGCTCGGAACCGGTGGCGGCGCAGAAGTAGTAGTCGCCGTCGCCGTTCTCCGCCGCTTGGAGACGCCGACGGGCTCCCCCGGGATCGGGGGGTCTGGGAGGGACGAGCGAAAGTTGTTCGACGGTCACGTAGGTGACCAGCCCACGCGCTCCACGGTCTGGACCACCAGGTCGGCGAACGGGTCGGCGTTGGCCGGGACGGTGTCGAGGTAGAGACCGGGCTCGATGAGCTCGATCTCGCTCACGACCCACCTGTCCTCCCACCACAGCAGGTCCGCGCGCACGTAGTCGAGACGCCGGCCGAAGCGTTCGGCGAGGTAGCCGTCGGCCGCGAGCGCCACCTCGACGCAGGCAGGGTCGAGCGGCACCGGGCGGGACACACCGCCGTACTCCTCGTGGACGCGCACCTCGTCGGCCGCCGGGAGCTTCACGACCTGGCACACCGCGCGACCGGCGACGACGAACACCGACACCTCGCCGTGGCTGCGCACGGACTCCACCAGGGGCTGCACGACCACGGACCCGCGGGTGACGTACGACGACGCGGCGCGCTCGTCGAGGAGACCGGCACGCAGCACCACGAGGCCCTCGCCGCCGGCCCCGACGGCCGGCTTGGCCACGGCGGTGCCGAGGCTCTCGACCGCGGCCACCACCTGGGCGCCGCTCGTGAGCACGGCCGTCGGCACGACGGGAAGAGGCCCGAGATCGAGGAGGTAGCGCTTGTCGTGGTTCCACGAGAAGACGTCGGCGCCGTTGAGCAGCCGCGCCTGGTCGAGGGACGCGGCCCAGGCCAGGAACTCGGGCGCCCGCTCGGTGTAGTCCCAGGTGGCCCGTACGGCGACGAGCGCGGCACCGGCCCAGTCGACCGACGGGTCGTCCCAGGCGACCCACTGCGCGTCGACCCCGCGCGCTGCGAGCGCGGCGTCGAGCGCAGCAGCGCCGGGCTCGCCCTCGGGCAGGTCACGGCTCGTGACCAGCAGGACGGTCATCCGCGCGGGAGCTCCGAGGAGCCGTGGAAGGTGTGCGCCGAGTGGTCGCGGTTGGTGCCCTCCCGGTTGTCACCCTTCTCGATGATCACCAGGTTGTGGTAGCAGTGGACGGCTCTGACCCACTGGTCGGTGTAGGTCGGCTGGTAGTCGTCGAGCAGGAACTCCTCGTGGTTGAGGCCGTCGACCAGGTCCTTCACCAGGTCCATCGACGTTCCTCGCGCCTGGGGGTCGAGCTGACCGCCCCAGGCGGGCCAGTAGGAGGTCTGCGTGTCCTCGATGCAGTAGATCGCGCCGTCGGGAAGCAGCGGGAAGAGGATGCGGAAGGACTCGCGCACGTGGGCCGGGATGTGGCTGCCGTCGTCGACGACGACCATCGGCGCACCCTGCTCGTCGATGATGCGCTGGAGGATCTCCGGGTCGGTCTGGTCGCCGAGGTAGGCGTGGATGTGCCCCTTGGTCAGCCAGGTCTTGTCCTCGATGTCGAGGCCCACGATCGTGGCGTGGGGGAAGAACCAGCGCCACATCTTCATCGAGGCGCCGCTGCGTCGCCGCTTCCGGTAGCCACCGATGCCCAGCTCGAGGAGGGTGAACTCCTCGCCCCTCAGGTGCTGCAGGTGGCGCTCGTAGTGGGGGGTGTAGCGGTGGATGCCCCACTTGTCGGTGCCGAACTCGACGGCGAGCTCGGTGAGGTTGCTCGCGAGGAGGCGCTCGCGACGCGCCGCGCGGCTCTCCTCGCCGGACGGATCGGCGGCGACCGTCGGCTGGTCCTGCGGCGTCCGGCCAGCCTTGCGGGCCGCGTTCCTGACGGCCTCGCCGGCTCGCCGAGCAGTGGTGCGCACGCGGGGAACCCTAGCCTGCGGGGACGACGGCCGGACGACGCGCTCACCCCTTTGACCGCCGGCTCCTCCGGGTGTGACCATCAGGGCGCGCGGGCCGAGGCCCGGTCGGAGGTGCGTGGTGCCCGAAGGGGACCCGGCTCTCGTGCCCGACCGCGGCGAGCACCGACGGGAGCATCGCCTTGGCGGTCCGCTTGTAGCCCTGGGTGCTGGGATGGAACCGGTCGAGGCTGAACATCTCGTCGGGGTTGGAGATGAAGAACGGCCCCACCACGTCGGCGAGGGTGACCGCCCGTGCACCGGCCGCCAGGGCGGCGTCGCGCTGTGCCTGGGCGAGGGCCCGGGACGCCCGGGAACCGAGGGCCCGCAACGGTTGGGGCACGGGACGCAACGCGCCCAGGTCCGGGCAGGTGCCGACGACCACCTCGGCCCCTCGTCCGCGCAGCTCCACGACCGCCGCCGCGAGGTGCGCGGCCGACTCGGCCACCGGCACCCGGTGGGTGACGTCGTTCCCCCCGACCACCACCACGGCCACGTCCGGCCGGTAGCCGGCGGGCAGGCCCGCGACCTGCCCCGCGAGCCGGCTGCTCCCGGCGCCGACCTCGGCCGCGGTGCGCAGCCGGACGGAACGTCCCGTGGCCCTGGCCAGGCGACGGGACAGCTCCCCGCCGAGGGTGTGGCGCGGGTGGTCGGCCCCCAGCCCGGCAGCGATCGAGTCGCCGAGCACCAGCAGGTCCACGGGGTCGCCGTACCGCTTCTTCCAGACCCTGTCCGCCGACGGGGCGACCTCGCCGAGCGGCTTGCCGATCCGCCGTCGGGCCAGCGCAGCCTGCCGGGCCAGGAGCGCCCTCGCGCCGTACGCCGCCGCTCCCGCCACGATCCCGCAGGTCCCTGCGACCACTCCGACCGCGCCGAGCCGTCCGGCTCCCGTGGATCTCATGGCTCCGTTGAACCACGCGCGGCTGAACCGGCGGCCACGGGCGAACGACCGGACGGTGTCCCCTGCGCACGGACGACCAGCGAGATGGGTGCTCGTGCTCAGGACACCGACCCGCTGGCGCGGGGACGCTTCGACCATGGACACCCTTCGCACCGCGACACCGCAACAGCTGGCCTGGCTCCGCGACGAGCTCGGGCACTGGCAGGACACCGGGCTGATCGAGCCCGACCAGGCCGACGGCATCCTCGTCCGCTACCGGGCCGGGGACCGTCCTGGCGCACGACTCTCCCTGGGCGGGGTGCTGCTGGCGCTCGGCGGCACCTTCGTCGGCGTCGGACTGGTCTGGCTCGTGGGCGCCAACCTCGACCGGTTCTCCCCCGGCTCCCGGTTCCTCGTGGTCGCCGTCCTGTGGCTCGTCCTCCTGGGCGGCGGTGAGCTCCTGGCCCACCGGCGGGCCTCGCGCCCGGTGGTCGGGGCCGTCCGGCTGATGGCTGCCCTGGGCTTCGGAGCGCTGGTCTTCCAGGCGGCCCAGTCCCTGCAGGTGCCCGCGTTCGAGCCGCGTCTCGTCGGGCTCTGGGCAGCCGGCGCACTCCTGCACGGCTACCTCACCCGCGCCACGGCGCCGTTCCTGGTGGGGCTGGCTGCCGGCGCGTCCTGGTGGATCGCCCAGCCGCTCTGGTCCGATCCGTCCGGCCTGGCGGTGGTCGTCCTGCTGGGGGCCGGCGCGGTGCTGGCCGCCTCGCTGGCCGTGCTCCACGACGGTCGGCTCGACCGGTTCGCCTGGTTCTGGCGGCTCCTCGGAGCGGGCTTCGCCCTGGTGACGCTCTTCGCGGCCGCGGTGCCCGGCGTGGGCTCGGGCGACGTGCGGTGGTCCGCCTGGATCGGGGCCGAGCTCGCCGCCGCGGCTGCGGTGCTGGCCGTCGCCGTCGCAGCCCGACGCGGACGACGCGCGCTGGAGCCGCTCGGAGCCCTCCTCGTCCTGGCCGCGGCCGCCCTGCTGGCGGCCTGGGACACCGGGACCGACGTCGGCGACCTCGACGCCGCCGACACCGCGCGCGCGGCACTCAGCGTGGCGGCGTACGCCGTCCTGGCCGTCGCCGTGGCGGCGCTGGGCACGCTGCGCGACCACCGGGCCCTCACCGGGCTCGCCATGACCGGCCTGGTCGTCTTCACGACCTTCCAGAGCTTCGCGGTCTTCGCCCCGATCGTCACCGGAGCCTGGCTGTTCGTCGTGCTCGGCACGGTCTTCCTCGGGACCGGCTACCTCTTCGACCGCGCCCGCCGCGGACTCGCCCACGTCCTGGACACCGACACCGACACCGACACCGACACCGACACCGGAGCGACCCGATGACACACCTGGCCCGCACCGCACGCCTCACCGCCGCCGTGGCGGTCGCCCAGCTCGCCCTGGTCGGCCTGGGCGTCGCCCCGCAGCTCTCGGCCCACCTCCGGGGGGACACCTACCTGCTCGAGGTGGCGCCGCTCGACCCCATCGACCCGTTCCGTGGCGCCTACGTGTCCCTGGACTACCCGGGGCTGCGCCAGGACGTCCCGTCCGACGACGGAGCGCCCGGGCTGGGACCGGTGGACGACGGCGAGCGCGGCGACGTGTACGTCACCCTGCGCCGGGACGGCGAGGTGTGGGTGGCCGACGGGTGGAGCCGGACGCGTCCGGACAGCGCGCCGTACCTCTCCTGCGACGACCGCGGCTGGCAGGTGCGCTGCGGCATCGAGAGCTTCTTCCTCCCCCAGGACGAGGCCGCCGCGATGGAGCGCGCGCTCGCCGACGGCGCCTACGCGGAGGTGCGCATCGACGACCGTGGCAACGCCACGGTCGTCGACGTCCGCGAGGAGCCCTGAGAGAGCAGGTTCAGCCGCCGGCGACGGCCGGGATCACGGAGATCTGGGTGCCGTCGGGCGTGGGGGTCCCCAGGTCGTCGAGGAACCGGACGTCGTCGTTGCCGACGTAGACGTTGACGAACCGGCGCAGCTGCCCCGCCTCGTCGAGGATCCGGCCCCTGATGCCGGAGTAGCGCGCGTCCAGGTCGTCGAGCACGGCCGCCAGGGTGTCGCCCTCGGCGGTCACCTCGGACTCGCCGCCGGTGTAGGTGCGCAGGATCGTGGGGATCCGGACGGAGACGCTCATGGGCTGTTCCTCTCTCTCACAGGACGCCCGACGCCACGAAGGCGTCGTAGGACGGGGCGATGGTGGCTGCGGGGCCGACCCGGTCGGCGACCGCGTCGAGGGTCTTGAGGCCCATGCCGGTGTTGATGACGACCGTCTCGAGCGCCGGGTCGAGCTGACCGGTCTCGACGAGCTTCTTCAGCACGCCGACGGTCGTGCCGCCGGCGGTCTCGGTGAAGATCCCCTCGGTCCGGGCGAGCAGCAGGATGCCCTCGCGGACCTCCTCGTCGCTGATGTCCTCCACCGCCCCGCCGCTGCGGCGGCAGATGTCGAGGACGTAGATCCCGTCGGCGGGGTTGCCGATCGCCAGGCTCTTCGCGATGGTGTCGGGCTTGACGGGACGGATCGCGTCGGTGCCGGTCTTGTACGCCGCGGACACCGGCGAGCAGCCCGTGGCCTGCGCCCCGAAGACCTTGTACGGCGTGTCCTCGACGAGGCCCAGCGCGATGAGCTCCCGGAACGCCTTGTCCACCTTCGTGAGCTGCGACCCCGAGGCGACGGGGATGACGACCTGCTGCGGGAGCCGCCAGCCGAGCTGCTCGGCGATCTCGTAGCCCAGCGTCTTGGAGCCCTCGGCGTAGAACGGGCGGACGTTGACGTTGACGAACGCCCAGCCGTCCTCCTCGCCGGCGATCTCGGAGGCGAGCCGGTTGACGTCGTCGTAGTTGCCGTCGACCGCGACGAGGCGGTCGGTGTAGACGGCCGAGTTGACCTGCTTCGGCTTCTCGAGGTTGCTGGGGATGAAGACGACCGTCCTCATCCCGGCCCGGGCCCCGGCCGCGGCCACGGCGTTGGCGAGGTTGCCGGTCGAGGGACAGGCGAAGACCTTGGCACCGAGCTCGCGGGCCGCGCTCAGCGCGCAGGCGACCACGCGGTCCTTGAAGGAGTTCGTGGGGTTGGTCGAGTCGTCCTTGACCCACAGCCGCTCGATCCCGAGCTCGCGCCCGAGGTTGTCGGCGCGCAGGAGGCGGGTGAAGCCCGGCTCGGTGTTGGGACTCTGCTCGATGTCGGTCGGCACCGGCAGCAGCGCCTTGTAGCGCCAGATGTTGGCGGGGCCGGCCGCGATCTCCTCGCGGGTGACGGCTGCGAAGTCGTAGGCCACCTCGAGCGGCCCGAAGCACTCCGGACACGCGTAGTGGGGGCCCAGCGCCACCTCGTGGCCGCACTCGCGGCACAGCAGGGCGCGGGCGTTGCCGAAGGCGCCCTCGCGGAGGACGGGCGGGCCGGGGCGGGACGCGGGGACCGGGTCGGTCCCGGTCGTGCCGTCAACCGGGTCGGTGGCCGCGTTCTGGGCCGAGGTCAGGGTGCTCACGGAGTTCCTCCTTCTCATCTGTCCCCGCGGATCTCGCGTGGGCCGGATTTGGCACCTGCTCCCACGACTGCCTCCCCGGGTGCGGGAGGGCAGGAGGTTCGTGGGCGGTTGCCGGGACGTCGACGGGCCGTTTCCCTCAGTCCCTCTGGATGAGCAGGACCACCCTAGGCAGGGCGTCTCAGCATGTGCACACGAGTTCCACGATGTGGATGGTGCAACGGGACGTTCAGCGTCCGCGTGCGGCCAGCGCGCGGAGCATCGTGACGGTGCCGCCGGGTCCCTCGACCACGACGTCGGCGAGCTCGGCGAGGGCGGGCTGCTCCTCGGACGCCACGCACACGACGACTCCGGGCAGGCCGTCGGCCCGCAGGGCACGCACGGCCTCGAACGCCGCGACGTCGCCGAGGTCGTCTCCGCCGAACACCACGCCCTCGGCCTGCTGCTCGGCCAGCAGCATCCGGAGCGCCTGCCCCTTGTCCATCGATCCCGACCGCACCTCGACGACGTGGCGACCCGGCTCGACCGTGAGCCCGTGGCGCGCGGCCAGCCCCGCGACCGGGCCCGAGAGCCGCGCCAGCGCCTCCGCGGGATCGGGCAGGCGGCGCGTGTGGACGGCGACCGCCAGGCCCTTCTCCTCGACGTACGCGTCGGCTGCGTCGGCCGCGCGCAGGACGGCAGGGAGCTCGCGCTCGAAGGAGGCCAGGCCCGCCGGGGGTCGCGGGGACACGATGCGGCGCTCGGCGGAGGACCAGCGCTCGTTGCCGTACTGGCCGAGGACGAACAGGTCGGTCCCACGCCGGCGCATCTCGAGACCCAGCTCGTCGAGGTCGCCCATCGCGATCGCCTGCCGCGCCGGCCGGCCCGTGATGACGGCCACCGCGCGCACCACGCCGGCGAGACCGGTCAGCGCGTCGGCGGCCTCGTCGTGGATGCGGGCGGCCGCCGGGTCGTCGACCACCGGCGACAGCGTCCCGTCGAAGTCGAGGGCCACGACCGCACCGGGGACGACGCCGAGCAGGGAGTCCCAGTGCTCACGGGCCGCGTCGGAGGTGAACTCCATGCGGCCACCCTTTCACGTCGGTGGCGGCCGGCCCGACCTGGTCCGACCCGGCCGATGGGACCCGATGGGCCCGGACGCGGCAGCGACGTGGCTAGGACGCGGCGTCGACGGTGAGGATGATGGTGAGCCGGTCGCGCTTCATCTCACCGAACGCCGGCCCGGTGCGCCCGATGCCGAGGTCGAGCGCCAGCTGCTTGCCGGCCGCCCGCAGCCGGGGCGGGAAGTAGACCGTGGACGCCGGCACGGCGCCGTACCAGTTGTCCTCGCCGACGACCGACCAGCCGATCTGCGTCGCCTTGGCGGCCGTGGAGGCGGCGAGCCCCTTGATGCCGGTGTTGTTGAAGACCTCGACGTAGACCTCGCTGCGGACGAGCTGCGGCTCGGGCTTGCGGGTCCTGGTCGGGGTCGCCGGGGCGGGGGTCGGGGTGGCCGTGGGCTCCGCGCTGGCGACGGTGGCGGTGTCGACCCGCCGCTCGGTCGGCGCCTGGTCGCGGGTGGCGACGAAGGTGATCGCCGCCATGGCGACCGCGATCACCGACAGCATGACGACGGGCGAGGGGAACGCCACGCCGCGCTCGTCGCGGGCACGGCGCTCGGGTCGGTCGGTCGGTGTGGGGCGGGGACTGGGGAAGGAGTCCATGGCGGGAGCCGTTCGTGAGGGAGCGGTCAGAGGTCGAAGCCGAGCCGGCGCGCCGAGCGCTGGCGCTGGCGGGAGGCGCGCAGCCGCCGGAGGCGACGCACCAGGAGCGGGTCGGCCTCGAGGGCCTCGGGACGATCGATGAGGGCGTTGAGGACCTGGTAGTAGCGCGTCGACGACATGTCGAAGTTGTCGCGGACCGCCTGCTCCTTGGCGCCGGCGTACTTCCACCAGTGGCGCTCGAACTCGAGGATGTCGCGGTCGCGCTGGCTCAGTCCGAGGGCTTCGCCCTGCTCTGCGGCGACCTGCTTCGCGGCGTCCATGGTTGCTCCCCTGCGTCGACCCTCCGTCCACCCGGCTCCGGTGGACGTGCCCACTGTAGGCGACGAACCACAACGATGTCATTCGTCGTCGGCGAGTCGTCTGGACAAGACGGGGCGGCCACCCCGAAGCGCACCCGACGACCACCGCCATCGGGGCGAGGCCGGGCGCCCACGCGGCTGGCTAGGGTTGGGCCCGTGACCTCGACCCCCACGGCAGACCTCGTGATCATCGCCAACCGGTTGCCCGTGGACCGCACCCAGCTCCCCGACGGGACGGACGGCTGGCGACGGTCGCCCGGCGGACTGGTCACGGCACTGGAGCCGGTGATGCGGGCCAACGACGGAGCGTGGATCGGGTGGCCGGGAGCCGCTGACGACGACCTCGAGCCGTTCGTCGAGGACGGGCTCCAGCTTGTGCCGGTCCACCTCACGGCCGACGAGGTCGAGGAGTTCTACGAGGGGTTCTCCAACGGCACCCTCTGGCCGCTCTACCACGACCTCGTCGCCAAGCCGGAGTTCCACCGCGAGTGGTGGGACGCCTACGTCACGGTCAACCAGCGCTTCGCCGACAAGGCCGTCGAGATCGCCGCACCGGGTGCCACCGTGTGGGTCCAGGACTACCAGCTCCAGCTCGTGCCGCAGATGCTGCGCGACCAGCGCCCCGACCTGCGGATCGGCTTCTACCTCCACATCCCCTTCCCCCCGGTCGAGCTCTTCTCCCAGCTCCCCTGGCGACGCCAGATCCTCGAGGGCCTGCTGGGTGCCGACCTGATCGGCTTCCAGCTCCCGGGAGGCGCGGGCAACTTCGTGCGGCTCGTCCGCAAGCGGGTGGGGCACAAGACCCACCGCGACACCATCTACCTCCCCAACGGGCGCCAGGTCCGCGCCGCGGCGTTCCCGATCTCCATCGACACCGCCGGCTTCGAGGAGCTCGCCCGCTCGGAGGCGGTCGAGCAGCGCGCCAAGGAGATCCGTGAGGCCGTCGGCAGCCCGCGGAAGATCTTCCTCGGCATCGACCGCCTCGACTACACCAAGGGCATCTACGCACGCCTGCGGGCCTACGGCGAGCTCGTCGAGGAGGGCCGGCTCGACCCCGCGGACGCGGTCTTCATCCAGGTCGCGACACCCTCTCGCGAGCGCGTCGAGCAGTACCGCATCCTGCGCGACGAGATCGACCGCCTGGTGGGCCACATCAACGGCGACCTGGGCCGGATCGGCGTGCCCCCGATCTCCTACCTCCACGCGTCCTACCCCCGGGAGGAGATGGCCGCGTTCTACCGCGCCGCCGACATCATGGTGGTCACCCCCTTCCGCGACGGCATGAACCTCGTCGCCAAGGAGTACGTCGCCTGTCGCCTCGAGGACGACGGCGCGCTGGTGCTCTCCGAGTTCGCCGGGGCGGCCGACGAGCTGCGCCAGGCGTGGCTGGTCAACCCCTATGACATCAACGGGATGAAGAGCGCGCTGATGGACGCGTTCCACGCCGACGACCGCGACACCAGGCGCCGGATGCGCGCCCTGCGCAAGACGGTCGTGGAGAAGGACGTGGCGCGCTGGGCCGCGTCGTTCCTCGAGGCGATGGACGAGGTCCCCGACCACCACGACAAGTCGGTGCGCCCCACCGCGGAGGGCGACCCCGGCGCGAACCGCTGAGGCTCAGGCCGGCTGCTGGTCGTCGTCCGGGGCGACCTGGGCCATCAGCCGGGTGATCTCCGCCGCGGCCTCGGGACCCACCGTGCCCCAGCCCCGGCCGTACCCGTAGACCTCACGCAGCGGCCGGGAGGACTGGAGTCCGTCGATGAGGTCGATGTCGTCGGCCGTGATGAGCGCGGGATGGGCGACGCCGACGGCCTCGGACACCTTGAGCAGGTCGCGTCGCAGCGTCTTGACGTAGTTGGCGCAACGCGCCGCCTTCAGGGTCGGGTCGAGGCCGTGCATGAGCCACGCGTTCTGGGTCGCGACGCCGGTCGGGCACTCGTCGGTGTGGCACTTCTGGGCCTGGATGCACCCGATCGCCAGCATCGCCTCACGGCCGACGTTGACCATGTCGGCGCCGAGCGCGAAGGCGACCAGGGCGTTGTCCGGCAGGCCGAGCTTCCCGGCGCCGATGAACGTCACGTCGTCGGTGAGGCCGGCCTCCGCGAACCGCTTGTAGACCTTGGAGAACGCCACCCGGAACGGGAAGGAGACCGAGTCGGCGAAGACCAGCGGCGCCGCACCGGTGCCGCCCTCGCCGCCGTCGATGTTGACGAAGTCGACCATCCGGTCGCGCGAGGACGCCGCGATCAGGTCGTCCCAGAAGTCCATGTTGCCCACGGCCGACTTGATGCCCACCGGCAGGCCGGTCTCCGCAGCGACCATCTCCACGAAGTCCAGCATCGAGTCGACGTCGCGGAAGACCGAGTGGCGCGAGGGCGAGGCGCAGTCGACACCCGCGGGGATGCCGCGGATCTCGGCGATCTCGGGGGTCACCTTGGCCGCGGGCAGCATGCCGCCGAGCCCGGGCTTGGCGCCCTGCGAGAGCTTGACCTCGATCATCCGCACCGGCGCCGACGCGACGAGGTCCTTGAGGCGGGCGAGGTCGAAGTTCCCCTGGTCGTCGCGGCAGCCGAAGTAGGAGGTGCCGATCTGGAAGACCAGCTCGCCTCCTTGCCGGTGGTACGGCGCCAGCCCGCCCTCACCGGTGTTCTGCAGGCAGCCGGCGAGGGCCGCCCCCTCGTTGAGCGCCATCACGGCGTTCTTCGAGAGCGACCCGAAGCTCATCCCGGCGATGTTGACGACCGAGGGCGGCCGGAAGGCCTTGGCGCGCCCGCGCGGGCCGCCGACGATCTTGGCTGCCGGCAGCGGCGTCTGCTCCCCTGCGTGCTGGTGGCGAGGTGGGGCGATGTCGGCGAAGGTGCGCTGCTTGATGATCGGGTAGCCGGTGCGGCCCTCGAGGTCGTTGTCGGTGCCGAACCCGAAGTAGTTGTTCTGCAGCTTCGACGAGGCGTACACCCAGCGGCGCTGGTCGCGGCTGAACGGCCGCTCCTGGTCGTTGTCGGTGATGATGTACTGCCGCAGCTCGGGGCCGATGGTCTCCAGGAGGTAGCGCAACCGCGCGACCACGGGGTAGTTCCGCTTCAGCGCGTGCTGCTTCTGGGCGAGGTCACGAGCAGCCATGCCGCCGACAGCGGCTGCTCCCAGGGCGGCGATGGTCTTCTTCATGCTTCGTTCCTAGTCCTCGCTCGGACCGTTGTCGAGGGACGTACGCCCCTCGGTCCGTCCCCACGCGCGCGAGCCACGCCCGAGCGGGTGGGAACGGCCGCCGCGTAGATTCGTGGCCATGGACCTGATCCCCAAGCCCGACCAGGTGATCGCAGCGGCGGGGAACGTGGCGCAGACCGTCCTGTACGGCGGGCTCGCGGACCTGCGTCCGATGCCTCGGACGCTCATCGACGACGGCGAGCTCCGCGAGGTCTACCACTACCGTCCCGCTCCCGGCGTCGACGAGCACGGCGATCCCGTGCTGCTCGTGACGCCGCTCGCCGCACCCGCGATCTGCTACGACCTCCGACGCGGCTGCTCGCTCGTCGAGCACCTGGTCACGGCCGGTCGGCGCACCTACCTCGTCGAGTACGGCCAGGTGTCCTTCCGCAACCGCTCGCTCGGGGTCGAGCACTGGGTCGACGAGGTCCTCCCCGAGGCGATCCGCGCCGTGCACGAGCACTCCGGGGGACGCCCGGTGCACGTCGTGGGCTGGAGCCTGGGCGGAATCTTCACGCTGCTGACCGCCGCGGACCAGCCCGACCTCCCCATCGCCTCGCTGACCGTCGTCGGCTCACCGGTCGACGTGCGCAAGGTCCCCCTCGTGGCGCCCGTGCGGCCCCTGC
>CADCUM010000109.1 GCA_902805885.1 uncultured Nocardioides sp.
CTCGACGTGCTCCCTCAGCGAGCCAGCAGCACCATCACCTCGTAGTGAGAGGTGTGCGGGAACATGTCGAGGAGCCGCGCCTCGACCGGCCGGAGCGACGGCATCCGGGCGAGGTCGCGGGCGAGGGACTCCGCGTTGCAGGACGAGTAGACGACGTGGCGCACGCCCGAGGCCTCCAGCCATCCGGCCAGCTCCGGTCCGACACCCCGTCGGGGCGGGTTGACGACGACGAGGTTGGGGACGTCTCCGTCGTGAGCGACGGCGTACGCCGTGGCGTCCGCCGCGACGAACTCGGCGTGCACGCCGAGCTCCGCCGCGGAGCGCGCCGCCGCGGCCACGGCGTCCGCGGAGACCTCCACCCCGAGCACCTCCCGGCGGGGACCGGCGAGGTGGAGCGCGAAGCCGCCGACGCCGCAGTAGAGGTCCCACAGCCGGAGGCGGTCGTCGCGACCGGAGGCCAGGCGGTCCACCCAGGTGCGCGCCTGGGCGTAGAGCTCCTCCGCCACGGCGGTGTTGGTCTGGAAGAACGCGCGCGGTCCGAGGTGCAGCGCGATGCCCGTGCTCAGCCGCATCGGCAGGCTGGACTGCGGCGTCAGGACGATCTCGCGCTCGCCCTCGAGCACCGCCTTGTGGTCCGGCTGCACGTTGAGGGTCACCACCCGCAGCCCGCGCAGCGCCTCGAGGAGCGCGGGCAGGCGAGACCGGACCCGCGCCTCGAGCGACGTCGAGCGCATCACCAGCCGGAGCATCAGCTCGCGGTCCGGTGACTCCGTCAGCAGCACGTGCTTGAGCTCGCCGCGACGCGTCCCGACGTCGTACGGCGTCAGGCCGGCGTGGCCGGCCCAGGCGCCGACCACGTCCAGCGCCGCGGCGAGCCCGGGGGAGTGCAGGCCGCAGTCGCGCAGGTCGATCCCGGCGAAGGCCGGGTCGAGGATGCCGAGCGTGGGCGCGCTCGCCGTTCCGCCGACCGCCATCTTGGCCTTGTTGCGGAAGCCGGCCTCGGGACCGGCGACGGTCGGCAGCCAGGTCGGCACGTCGAGCAGGGACCTGGCGTGCGCCTCCTTGTCGGAGAGCTGACGGCTCCGGGGCACCTCGAGCAGCGTGCAGGAGCCGCAGCGCCGGGCGTCGTAGTGGTGGCAGTCCATCCAGTGCCGATCAGCCGCGCAGGCGGCCCATCCACTCCTCGATGTCGTCGGCAGCGCGCGGCAGCGCCGCGGAGAGGTTCCGGGACCCCTCGGCGGTGACGAGGATGTCGTCCTCGATGCGGATGCCGATGCCGCGCAGCTCCTCGGGCACGAGCAGGTCGTCCGCCTGGAAGTAGAGCCCCGGCTCGACGGTGAGCACCATCCCCTCGGCGAGGTCGCCCTTGGGGTAGATGTCCATGGATGCACGTCCGCAGTCGTGGACGTCCATGCCGAGCATGTGGCTGGTGCCGTGGAGGGTCCAGCGGGAGTAGACCTTGGACTGCGGGTCGAGCGCCTCCTCGGCGGAGACGGGCAGCAGCCCGAGGTCCTCGAGGCCGTGGGCGAGCACCTCCATGGCCGCGTGGTGGGCGGCGAGGAAGGCCGCGCCCGGTCGTACGGCGTCGATCCCGGCCTGCTGGGCGTTCAGGACCAGCTCGTAGAGCTCGCGCTGCAGCTGGCTGAACGTCCCGTCCACCGGCAGGGTGCGGGTGACGTCGGCGGTGTAGAGGTTGCGGCCCTCCACGCCCATGTCGAGGAGCACGAGCTTGCCGGGCTGGATCGGCCCGGTGTTGTCGATCCAGTGGAGGGTCGTGGCGTGGGAGCCGCCTGCGCAGATCGAGTCGTAGCCGATGTCGTTGCCCATCGCGCGGGCGCGGCGGAAGAAGGTCCCCTCGATCCAGCGCTCGCCGTGCTCGAGCACCCGGTCCCACTCGCGGACGGAGTCCTCGAAGCCGAGCGTCGTGATGTCGCAGGCCTCCTGGAGCTCGCCGATCTCCCACTCGTCCTTGACCAGGCGGAGCTCGTCGGCCACCCGCGCGAGGTCCTCGTCCTTGCTCAGGTCGCGGGTCTTGCGGTCGTCGTCGAACGACGGAAGGTCCTTGACGTGGCGGACCTCGATGCCGAGGGAGTCGCCGATCTCCTGTGCGGAGGGTCGCCTGCCGGCCCAGAGCTCGCCGTACTGCCGGTCGCGGAAGAACTCGTCGGTGTCGCGCTCGGCACGGGGCCGGGCGTAGAGGACGGCCTCGCCGACCCCGTCCGAGCCGCTCTCCACGACCAGCACGGCGTCCGAGGTCTGGTTGCCCGAGAAGTAGGCGTGGGCGGTGTCGGCGCGGAAGCGGTAGTCGGTGTCGTTGGAGCGGACCTGGTAGGTCCCGGCGGGGAGCACCAGACGCTCGCCCGGGAACGCCGCGGCGAGCCGCTCGCGGCGCGCGGCGGCGAGGTCGGCGACCGGGTGGCGCGGCACGTCGAGCTCGCGCTCGCCCCAGCCCTGGCGCATGAACGCGGCGTAGGCCTCCGGGACGGCGGGGTCGTGGGACTCGGTCTTCGGGGCGGTGGACTCGGGCGTCGTGCCCTCGATGTCGTCGGCGGTGGTGCTCGTCGCGGGGTCGGGAGTGGTGTCGCTCACGCCGTGCACTCTACGCCCGACGGGGTGGCTCGACGGGCTGCCCCGGGTGGCTGCTCGGTTAGGGTGCGAGCATGCATCGACCCCGCCGTGACAGCGTGGCCTTCACGGTCGTGGTGGGGACGCTGGTCCTGGTCGGCGGCCTCGCCATGGCCCTGGTCATCGCGCTGTCCGGGGCCCCCGGCACCCTGGCGCTCGCCGCGCTGCTGGCAGCGGTCCCCGTCGGGCCGCTGATCGGCTGCTTCATGTGGCTGGACCGCTACGAGCCCGAGCCGCGGTCCCTGCTGCTCGCCGGTCTGCTCTGGGGCGCGTTCGTGGCCACGGCCGCGGCGCTGGTGTTCCAGGGCATCGGCGTGGCGGGTGGAGCGAGCGAGCGCGACAGCCTGTCGGTGGTGGCGCCGTTCACGGAGGAGGTCACCAAGGGTGCGTTCCTGGTGCTGCTCCTGTGGTGGCGCCGGCACGAGCTCGACGGCGTCCTCGACGGCATCGTCTACGCCGGGATGGTCGGCATCGGCTTCGCCTTCACCGAGAACATCCTCTACCTCGCTGCGGCGTACGGCGGCACCGACGGCCTCGGGTCGGGCGGCGCCGAGGCCCTCACGGGCGTCTTCGTCGTGCGGTGTCTCATCAGCCCCTTCGCCCACCCCCTCTTCACCGCGTTCATCGGCATCGGCGTCGGCCTGGCGATCTCGTCGCGGACGGCGGCCGTGCGGCTCGTGGCGCCGCTCGCGGGACTGGTCGTGGCGGTCCTGCTTCACGGCACCTGGAACGCCTCGACGCTCGACGGGAACGGGAGCTTCTTCCTCGTCTACGGCGCGCTGATGCTCCCCGCCTTCCTGATGGTGCTCGCGTTCGCGATCTACCGTCGCCGCTCGGAGCGGGGACTCCTCGCCGCCGCGTTGCAGGACGCCGCCGCCCGGGGGCTGCTGCCCGCGACCGACATCCCCTGGCTCGTCGACCTCCGCGCCCGCCGGCACGCCCGGCTGTGGGCCCGGCAGCGCGGCGGCGTCCAGGGAGAGCGGGCGATGCGGGAGTACCAGGCGGCGGCGATCGAGCTGGCCTACCTCCACCACCGCTACCTGCGCGGGACCGCTCCCAGCGACTTCGCCGAGCGCGGCCGCGAGCACGTGGGCGTGCTGCAGACCATCCGTCCCTTCATCTCCTTCCCAGGACAGGTGGTGCCGACCCGATGAGCCAGCCGACGACCCCAGAGACCGGCCGGCCCGCGAGCGGCGGTGACACCTCGATGCTCACCGCGCTCGTGCGGCTGCGCGGGGCCCTGCAGGAGGCCGGGCTGCCGCTCGAGCTGCCCGGGGCCGCTGAGCAGCGGACCGCCCAGGCCGAGATGGTCGACCAGCTCGAGGACTACGTCATCCCGCGGCTGATGACCCTCGACGCGCCGCTCCTGGCCGTCGTCGGCGGCTCCACCGGCGCGGGCAAGTCGACCCTGGTCAACTCCGTCGTCGGGCACCGGGTCACCACGCCCGGCGTGCTCCGCCCCACGACGCGCTCACCCGTCCTGGTGCACCACCCCGACGACGCCAAGTGGTTCGGGCAGGACCGGCTGCTGCCCGAGCTCGAGCGCGTCGACCGGGCCACCAACGACCCCGAGGCCCTCCAGCTCGTCGCCTCGACCGCGATGACTCCGGGCCTCGCCGTCCTCGACGCGCCCGACATCGACTCCGTCGAGGAGCGCAACCGCACGCTCGCCGCCCAGCTGCTGGCGGCCGCCGACCTGTGGCTCTTCGTGACCTCGGCCGCGCGCTACGCCGACCAGGTGCCGTGGGACTTCCTCCGCAAGGCCGCCGACCGGTCGGCCGCGGTCGCGATCGTGCTCGACCGGACCGCTCCCGAGGCGGTCGAGACGGTGTCGACCCACCTCGCGAGGATGCTGGCCAGCAGGGGTCTCAAGGACTCCCCGCTCTTCGTCGTCGAGGAGGGTCGGGTCGACGAGCAGGGCCTGCTCCCCGCGGAGTCGGTGCAGGAGATCCGGTCCTGGCTGCACGCCCTCGCCGAGGACTCCGAGGCGCGCGGCGCGGTGGTCAAGCAGACCCTCGAGGGCGCCGTACGCACCCTCGCGCGGCGGACCCACGGCGTGGCCGACGCGGCGACGGAGCAGGTCGACGCCGTACGACGCCTCCGCGAGGACGCCAACGCCGCCTACGACCGCGCGGTCGAGCAGATCGGGGAGGCGTCGGCCGACGGGACGCTGCTGCGCGGGGAGGTCCTGGCGCGCTGGCAGGAGTTCGTCGGCACCGGTGAGCTGCTCAGGTCCCTGGAGACCCGCGTGGGCTGGTTGCGGGACAGGGTGGTCAACGTCATCAAGGGCAAGCCCCAGCAGGCCGAGCGGGTGACGGTGGCCGTCGAGTCCGGGCTGGAGACGCTGATCCTCGAGCACGCCGAGGCCGCCGCCGAGCGGGCGGAGGCCTCCTGGCGCTCGATCGCGGCCGGGCAGGTCCTGCTCGCGGACGCGGGCGAGGACCTCGGCCGCGCGTCGCGTGACTTCCGCCGACGGGCCGAGCGAGCCGTGCGCGACTGGCAGACCGACGTGCTGGAGATGGTGCGCACCGAGGGCGCCGACAAGCGCTCCACCGCCCGCTTCCTCGCCTTCGGCGTCAACGGGCTGAGCGTCGCGCTGATGATCGTGGTCTTCGCGCACACCGCGGGCGTGACCGGTGCGGAGGCCGGGATCGCGGGCGGCTCCGCCGTGCTGGGCCAGAAGCTCCTCGAGGCGGTCTTCGGCGACCAGGCGGTCCGGACCCTCGCCGAGCGGGCCCGTCGCGACCTCGAGCTGAAGGTGGCCGACCTGCTCGACGTCGAGCGCCGCCGCTACACCGACCTCCTCGACAGCCTCGACATCTCGCCCGAGGTGCCGGAGCGGCTGCGGGCCGCGTCGCGCAAGGTCGACGACCTGCGGTTCGCCGCCAGCCGTAGGGGTGGTGAAGCCCCCGAGGAGCCCGCCTCCCCCTAGGGTTGGAGGCAGACCACGTCCGCACACAGCGCTGAGGGAGCCATGTCGTCCTTGCTCGAAGGGGCCAAGAAGCTGGTCACCAGGAGCTCTGACATCGGCGCGCGCGTGGAGGGCCTCGAGCAGGCCACCGAGGCTGCCCGCGGCCGCCTCGACGACCGGGTCGTCGACGACGCGCGCGGGGTGGTCGACCGCGTGGCCAGCCGCCTGAAGCTCTCCGCCGACCACACCGTCGTCGCCCTCGCGGGCGCGACCGGCTCGGGCAAGTCCTCGACGTTCAACGCCCTCACCGAGCTCGAGCTCTCGGCGGTGGGCGTCCGGCGTCCGACCACGTCGTGGGCCACCGCCTGCGTGTGGGGCCGGGACGGGGCGGAGGAGCTGCTGGAGTGGCTCGGGATCCCCGCTCGCCACCAGGTCACGCGCGACTCCATGCTCTCCCGCGCCGACGACGACCAGGAGCTGCGCGGCGTCGTCCTGCTCGACCTTCCCGACCACGACTCCACCGAGGTCTCCCACCACCTCGAGGTCGAGCGGCTCGTCGAGCTCGCCGACATGATGGTCTGGGTGCTCGACCCGCAGAAGTACGCCGACGCCGCCATCCACGACCGCTTCCTCAAGCCGCTGGCCGGCCACGAGGGCGTGATGCTGGTGGTGCTCAACCACATCGACACGGTCCCCGAGGACCGGCGCGAGGGCATGCTCGACGACGTACGCCGCCTGCTCGCCGCCGACGGCCTCCCCGGGGTCCCGGTGCTGCCCGTCAGCGCGCGCCACGGCTGGGGGATCGACGTCCTGCGCGCCGAGATCGCCAAGCGGGTCGCGGAGAAGAAGGTGACCCGGGCGCGCCTCGAGGCCGACGTCAAGGCGGCAGCCCAGCGCCTGCAGGACGCCTCGGGCACCGGTCGCACCCCGTCGTTGTCCAAGGACCGCGTCGCCGCGCTCGACGACGCCTTCGCCGACGCGGCCGGGGTCCCCACGGTCGTGCGCGCCGTGGAGACCTCCACGCGGCTGCGTGCCAACCGCGCGACCGGCTGGCCGGTGACGGCGTGGTTCTCCAGGCTCAAGCCCGATCCCCTCAAGCGGCTCCACCTCGACCTCGGCTCCGCCGGCAAGCAGCTGACGGGCACGGCCCGCACCTCCGTGCCGACCGCGACCGGCGTGCAGCGCGCGCGGGTCGACACCGAGGTCCGTGCCCTCGCGGACCAGGTCACCGAGGGCATGACCCCGGCGTGGTCCTCGTCGGTCCGGGCCGCCTCCGTGTCCCGGCTCCCCGACCTCGGCGACCGGCTCGACGCGGCGGTCGGCTCGACCGACCTGGGCGCGGACCGCATCCCGGTGTGGGCCAACCTCGTCCGGGTCCTGCAGTGGATCCTCATCGCGGCCGCGATCCTCGGCGCGCTCTGGTTGGGGCTGCTGGCCCTGGTTTCCTACGCCCGGGTCCCCGAGCCGCCGACGCTCGAGGTGTGGGGCTGGCCGCTGCCCACCCTGCTGCTGATCGGTGGGATCGCCGCGGGCGTGCTGCTGGCGCTGCTGTGCCGCGTCCTGGTGTCGCTGACCGCGCGTGCCCGGGCGCGGACGGCGGACCGCCGGCTGCGGGACGCGATCTCGGAGGTCTCGGCGGAGCTGGTGGTGGACCCGGTCAACCGGGAGCTGGCGGCGTACTCGACGGCGCGCGAGGGTCTCTCGACGGCCCTGCGCTGACGAGCGGCTGTCTGCTCGTCCGACCCGGTCGGTCCCTTCCCACCGGCCAGCTCCTCTCCACAGGACGGGTGCTGGCACGGCTGTCCACAGCGGCGTGCGCCGCGGTCACCTGCCTGTCGGTCGTCGCCCGCAGCCTGGTGTCCCACGGCGGAACCACCGCCAGGACCGGAGGAGGACGCGATGTTCAACGAGACCCAGGTGACGTTCCGCGGCTGGATCGGCACGGACGTGACGCTGCGCGACGTGGCAGGCGGACAGCAGGTCGCCACGTTCCGAGTGGCGACCAGGTCCCGCCGCATGCAGGACGGAGAGTGGATCGACGGCCCCACGACGTGGCACACCGTGAAGGCCTGGAACAACCTGGCCCGCCACGTGGCCGAGTCGCTCGTCTCGGGGCAGCCGGTGCTCGTCCACGGCAAGCTCGTCGCCGACACGTGGACCCGCGACGACGGCACCGCCGTGACGTCGTACGCCGTGGTGGCGAGCTCGGTGGGCCACGACCTGGTGCACGGCACGAGCGTGTTCCGCCGGCCCGAGTCGATCACGGCAGCGCCCATGACTCCTGCCGTGGAGGCGGTGGTGGAGGCGGCGGATCAGCCGTCGGTCGCGGCCGGGGCGCCGCAGGCAGCGTGACCGCGGCCGATTGCCGCGGGCGGGTCCGTGACCCGTAGGCTCGTCCGCATGGCTGAGTACGTCTTCACGCTGCGCAACGTGCGCAAGGCCCATGGTGACAAGGTCGTCCTCGACAACGTCACCCTCTCCTTCCTCCACGGCGCCAAGATCGGCGTCGTCGGGCCCAACGGCACGGGCAAGTCCTCGCTGCTCAAGATCATGGCGGGGCTCGACCACGCCAACAACGGCGACGCGATCATCGACCCCGACGCCACGGTCGGCATGCTCCAGCAGGAGCCCCCGCTCTCGGAGGGCAGGACGGTCCTGGAGAACGTCGAGGAGGCCGTCGGCGAGATCAAGGGCAAGCTCGACCGCTACAACGAGATCTCCGAGCTGATGGCCGACCCCGACGCCGACTTCGACACGCTGCTCGCCGAGATGGGCGACCTCCAGACCGATCTCGACCACGCCGGCGCGTGGGACCTCGACAGCCGGCTCGACCAGGCCATGGACGCGCTGCGCTGCCCGCCCCCGGAGGTGCTGGTCGACAACCTGTCCGGTGGCGAGCGGCGCCGCGTGGCCCTGTGCAAGCTGCTGCTGCAGCAGCCCGACCTGCTCCTCCTCGACGAGCCCACCAACCACCTCGACGCCGAGTCGGTCCAGTGGCTCGAGGGTCACCTCGCGTCCTACCCCGGCGCCGTCCTGGCCGTCACCCACGACCGCTACTTCCTCGACAACGTCGCGCAGTGGATCCTCGAGCTCGACCGTGGCAAGGCGCACCCCTACGAGGGCAACTACTCCACCTACCTCGAGACCAAGAAGGACCGCCTCAAGATCGAGGGGCAGAAGGACGCCAAGCGCGCCAAGATGCTCGAGCGCGAGCTCGAGTGGGTGCGGTCCAACGCCAAGGCTCGGCAGACCAAGAGCAAGTCCCGGCTCGCGCGCTACGAGGAGATGGCGGCCGAGGCCGACCGGATGCGCAAGATCGACACCTCGGAGATCAACATCCCGGCCGGCCCGCGGCTCGGCGACGTCGTTCTCGAGGCCGACCGCCTCGAGAAGGGCTTCGAGGGTCGCGTGCTCATCGACGGGCTCGACTTCAAGC
Source organism: uncultured Nocardioides sp. (assembly GCA_902805885.1). Lineage (GTDB taxonomy): Bacteria > Actinomycetota > Actinomycetes > Propionibacteriales > Nocardioidaceae > Nocardioides. The sequence goes on from CADCUM010000109.1 coordinate 8,973, forward strand.
TGCCGCGCGCCGGCATCGTCGGCGTCATCGGGCCCAACGGCGTCGGCAAGACCACGCTCTTCCGGATGATCACCGGCGGCGAGCAGCCGGACGCCGGGAAGCTCACGGTGGGCCAGACCGTCAAGCTGTCCTACGTCGACCAGAGCCGCGGCGGCATCGACCCGCAGAAGAACGTGTGGGAGGTCGTCTCCGACGGGCTCGACTTCATCAAGGTCGCCAACTTCGAGATGAACAGCCGCGCCTACGTCGCGTCGTTCGGCTTCAAGGGCCCGGACCAGCAGAAGAAGGCCGGCGTCCTGTCCGGCGGTGAGCGCAACCGCCTCAACCTCGCCCTGACCCTCAAGATGGGCGGCAACCTGCTGCTCCTCGACGAGCCCACCAACGACCTCGACGTCGAGACGCTGTCCTCGCTCGAGGACGCGCTGCTCGACTTCCCGGGTTGCGCCGTGGTCACCTCTCACGACCGGTGGTTCCTCGACCGCGTCGCGACGCACATCCTGGCCTGGGAGGGCGACGACGAGGACCCCGCGAAGTGGTTCTGGTTCGAGGGCAACTACGACGCCTACGAGCAGAACAAGGTCGAGCGGCTCGGCGTCGAGGCCGCCCGCCCGCACCGCGTCACCCACCGCCGGCTCACGCGCGACTGACCGGGATCGGCCCGTCCCGCCAGCCGGGACGGGTCGGGTGGGTCAGCCCCCTGCGGCCCGGGGAGCCATCGACGAGGCGCTCCGTCAGCGGATCTCGATCTCGGGGTGCCGGGCGACGAGGTGGTCCGAGACGGCGTCGAACACGCGACCCAGAGCCGCGAAGTCGGCCGGGTCGACGATGTCGACGATGGAGCGGCGCACGCTCTCCACGTGGCGCGGAGCCGCCGCCTGCAGCAGCGCGAAGCCCTGGTCGGTCATCGTGGCGACGACCCCGCGCCCGTCCTCGGGCGTCGTGCCCCGCGTGAGGTAGCCCGACTTCTCCATCCGCGCGACGGTGTGGGTGACCCGGCTGCGGGAGTGCGCCATCGCGTCTGCCAGCTGTGCCATCCGCATCTCGCGACCCGGGCGTTCGGACAGGCGGACGAGCACCTCGTACTCGTTGAGCGACATCGAGAACTCGCGGCGGAGGTCCTCGTCGAGCCGGTCCAGCAGGAGAGTCATGCCCATCATCAGCGCCCGCCACGCGTGCTGTTGGTCAGCGTCCAGCCAGCGAGCCTCACCCGAGTCGGTCATGCTCGAACCCTAGTGGGCCGAGCGCGGGCCGCGTCGTGACCCCCGGCTCAGGCGGTGCGCTCCAGGATCATGGCCATGCCCTGGCCGCCGCCCACGCACAGGGTGATGAGGCCGGTGGACTTGTCGTGCCAGTCCAGGCTGTTGAGCATCGTGTTCTGCAGCCGGGCTCCGGTCATGCCGAACGGGTGGCCGACCGCGATGGCGCCGCCGTTGACGTTGAGCTTGTCGATGTCGATGCCGAGGTCCTGGTAGGACGGCACGACCTGCGCGGCGAAGGCCTCGTTGATCTCGACGAGGTCGATGTCGTCGATGGTCATCCCGGCGTGACGCAGCGCGTTGCGGGTCGCCTCCACCGGGCCGAGCCCCATGATCTCCGGCGACAGGCCGGACACGCCCGTCGACACGATGCGCGCGAGCGGGGTGAGCCCGAGCTCCGCCGCCTTCGTGTCGGACATGATCACGACGGCGGCCGCGCCGTCGTTGAGCGGGCAGCAGTTGCCGGCCGTGACCACGCCGTCGGGCCGGAACACGGGATCGAGCTGGGAGATCGCCTCGTACGTGACGCCGGCACGCGGTCCGTCGTCGGCGGTGACGACCGTGCCGTCGGGCAGCGTGACCGGCGTGATCTCGCGCTCCCAGAAGCCGTCGGCGATGGCCTTCTCGGCGAGGTTCTGGGACCGGACGGCGAACTCGTCGACCTCCTTGCGGTCCAGGCCGCGCAGTCGGGCGACGTTCTCGGCGGTCTGCCCCATCGCGATGTAGATGTCGGGGAGCAGGCCGTCCTCCCGCGGGTCGTGCCAGTCCTTGCCGCCCTGGGCGTACTCGGCGGTCCGCTCGGCCGCCTCCCCGAAGCGGGGGTTGCGGGTGTCCGGGATGTGGTCGGAGGTGCCCTTGGCGAAGCGGGACACCGTCTCGACGCCGGCCGAGATGAAGATGTCGCCCTCGCCCGCCCTGATGGCGTGCATGGCCATGCGCGAGGTCTGGATGGACGAGGAGCAGTAGCGGGTGACGGTCGCGCCCGGGATGTCGTGGCCCAGCAGGGTGGTGACCACGCGTGCCATGTTGTTGCCCGACTCGCCGCCGGGAAGGCCACAGCCCAGGAGGAGGTCCTCCACGTCCGCGGGGTCCAGCGCCGGCACCTTGTCCAGGGCCGCCTGGACGACCAGCGCGGTGAGGTCGTCGGGACGGAAGTCCTTGAGCGAGCCCTTGTTGGCGCGTCCGATGGGGGAGCGCGTTGCGGACACGATCACTGCCTCGGGCATGGGGTCTCCCAGAGCTCGGTTCGGGGTGGCACTCCAGGCTAGTCGGGGCACGACCGCCCGGCGTACGCCCCCGCGTGTGGCATTGCTCTCCTCCCGTGCCCGATCCCGACGTGGGGTCTGCGACGATCCCCTCGTGCGCCACGTCTACCGCTGCCCGCTCCGGTGGGCCGACCTCGACCTGCTCGGCCACGTCAACAACGTGACGTACGTCGACTACCTCCAGGAGGCGCGGGTCGACCTGTTCCGCACGCACGCCCGGGACAGTCGCGCCGACGACCTCGCCGAGGGAGTCGTGGTGGTGCGGCACGAGGTGACCTACGTGTCGTCGCTGACGTTCCGCCAGGAGCCGGTCTCGATCGAGTGCTGGGTCACCGAGGTGCGCGCGGCGAGCTTCACGATGGCCTACGAGGTCTACGACGAGGACGAGGCCGGCGAGCGGCGGGTCTACCTGCGCGCCCGCACCGTGCTGACGCCGTACGTCTTCGCCAGCGAGCGCCCCAGGCGGCTCCGCGACGACGAGCGCGCCGCCCTCGAGCCGCTGCTGGAGCCCGACGACCCGGTGCGTCCGGGCCGGCCGGGCGAACCGCTGGAGGTGCCCGGCGGTCACTACCGGGTGCACGTGCGCTTCTCCGACGTCGACGTCTACGGCCACGTCAACAACGTGAAGTACTTCGAGTTCTTCCAGGAGGCCCGGATCCACCTGCTGATGGCGCAGCACGAGCTCGTCGGCGGCGACGATCTCCACCTCGTGGTCGCGCAGACGGACGTCGACTACCGCCGGCCGATCCTGTTCCGGGAGGAGCCCTACGACTGCCGGACCTGGATCTCCCACGTCGGCCGGACCTCGGCGGTCTTCGAGTCCGTCGTGCTCGACGGCGAGGAGGTGCTCGCACGGGCGCGCGTCGTCGGCGTGTGCATGGACGGCGCGACGGGCCGCCCGACCCCGGTGCCGGACGCCTACCGGCGGGCGATGGCCGGCTGAGCCGTCACAGGACGTCGGCGGGGGTCGGCGGCAGCGGGTCGGGGGAGTTGACCATGAACTGCGCGGCGTGGGTGACGTAGTCCCAGAACCGCTCGTCCTGCTCCGGGGTGAGGTCCACGGAGTCGAGGCCGGCCCGGAAGTGCACGAGCCAGTGCTGGGCGGCGGTCGGCGTGACGACGAACGGGCCGTGCCGCATCCGCAGGCGCGGATGACCGCGGGTGTCGCCGTACGTCGTGGGGCCGCCCCAGTACTGCATGAGGAAGAGCGCGAACCGGTCCTCCGCCGGACCGAGGTCGGCCTCGGGGTACATCGGCCGGAGCACCTCGTCCCGTGCGACCCCCTCGTAGAAGCGGTGGACGATGGCGCGGATGGTCGCCTCGCCGCCGATCTCGTCGTAGAAGGTGCTCACCGGACCATTGTGCCGAGCGCGGCGTCGGCGGCCGAATCGGACCTCTCGACCGGGGGTGCAAGACTCGGAGCCGTCCATCCCCCGTCGCAAAGGAGCACACGCATGCCCACCACCCGCACGGCCACCACCCGCTGGGAGGGCACCCTCTTCGAGGGCGCCGGCCGGGTCACGCTCGAGTCCTCCGGGCTCGGGACGTACGACGTCACCTGGCCCGCGCGCGCCGAGGAGCCGAACGGCAAGACCAGCCCCGAGGAGCTCATCGCCGCCGCGCACTCCTCCTGCTTCTCGATGGCGCTGTCCAACGAGCTCGCCAAGAACGACACCCCGGCCACGGCGCTGGACACCGAGGCCGAGGTCGAGCTCACCCCCGGCACCGGCATCACGGGCATCAAGCTCACGGTGCGCGGCCAGGTCGAGGGCCTGGACGAGGCGAAGTTCGTCGAGCTCGCCGAGGCCGCCAAGGCCGGCTGCCCGGTGAGCCAGGCGCTCGCCGGCACCACGATCACGCTGGACGCCTCGCTCGCGTGAACCGCCCGTGACGCCGGGTCGTGTGCTCCGCCCAGCCTGTTGCCACAGGGTGGGTAGGGCTACTGGCCCGGCGTCACGTCGTCAGCCGGGGCGGCAGCGGCCGGCTGCTGAGCGCCCTGCCACTGCACCCGCTGGGCCACGGCCAGGTTGATCCCCTCGTGCTCGAAGCGGGCCTTGATGCGCTCGCGCATCGCGCGGGCCACGGCCCACTGCTCCATCGGCGCGGTCTTGAGGGTCACCCGCACGACGATGCCGTCGACGCTCATCGACTCCACGCCCCACACCTCGGGCTCCTCGATCACGAGTCCCTCGAACTCCTCGTCCTCCCACAGGTCGTGCGCCACGTCCTGCAGCACCCGGCGGACCCGGACGAGGTCCTCGCCGTAGCCGACCGTCACGTCGAGCACCGTGCGGGCCCAGTTCTGGCTCATGTTGCCGACCCGCAGGATCTCCCCGTTGCGGACGTACCAGACCGTGCCGTTGACGTCGCGCAGCCGGGTGACCCGCAGGCTCACCGCCTCGACGGTCCCGGTGGCCTCGCCGACGTCCACCACGTCGCCGACGCCGTACTGGTCCTCGAAGATCATGAAGATCCCGGACAGGAAGTCCTTGACCAGGCTCTGCGCCCCGAAGCCGAGCGCGACCCCGAGGATGCCGGCGCTGGCGATGATCGGGCCGATGTCCACGCCGATCTCGCTCAGCATCATCGTCGCCACGACGGCCAGGACCACGCCCGAGACGACGCTCTTGAGCAGGGTGCCCATGGTCTGGGCCCGTTGCCTCCGGCGCGTCGCGCCGGCGGAGTCGACCCGGCTCATCTTGTCGCCGATCCGGTCGCCCACCCGACCGCCGAGGACCGCCCTGCCCACCCCGTCCGGGAGGACCCCCTCCTCGGCCCGGTCCACGACCCGGTCGATCACGCGGTGCAGCAGCCACCGCACCACCAGGCCCAGGACCAGGAGCCCGAGCAGGACCAAGGGCTTGCCGACCAGCCAGTCTGCGAGCCGGGCGACCTCGGAGCTTCCCGTCGCCTCGTGCACCCGGCTGCAGATCCACTCCCTGTCGTCGCAGGGAGTGTCGAGGTCGAGCTCACCGGCCCGCAGGTCGGCGCCGAGGGAGGGATGGGGCATGCCGGTCAGTATGGCGAAGACCGGGCCGCGATATCGTGGCCGGGTGACCACGCTCGCCCCCTCGCACGTTGCGACCGCCCGCCCCGTACGACGCGCAGCGCACGCTGCTGTCCGCGTCTCCGTGCCCACCGCCGGCGCCGCGCTGACGGTGGTCGCTGCGCCCGCGCACGCGGACGTGCCCGAGGGGTGGGCCGAGGTCCAGCCGGTCGACGGGCTCGAGGCGCTGCTGCTGTTCGTCGGCGGTCCGGTGCTCCTGTTCCTGCTGATCCTGCTGGCTGTCTACATCCCGGCGATGAAGCGCGGAGAGCCGCTGCTGCCCGACCACGGTGCCGGCGAGGCGCAGTGGATCGGCGGGCCCCGCGAGGGCACCAGGGAGCTTCCGGCTGCCGATGGCGAGGGCTCGCGAGCAGGTGGCGCCAGTGGCCGCTGGTGAGCTGAGCGACGCCGACCGGCTCGCGCTCGACAACACCATCCGGAGGGCCGAGCAGGCCTGCCGGTACGAGTTCTCCGTCTACGTCGGCCCGGTCGACGGCGAGGACACCCGCGCGTTCGCCACGCGTCTCCACAACCGCCTGGTGGCGCCCCCGCGCAGCGTGCTGATCATGGTCGACCCGCGCCAGCGCGTCACCGAGGTCGTGACGGGTGGCGACGTGCGCCGGCACCTGAGCGACAAGGAGGTCGAGCTCGCGGTGCTCGACATGCAGGACTGCTTCGCCCAGGGTGAGCTCGCCACCGGCCTGGCCCGGGGCATCGCGATGCTGGCCGAGCACGCCCACCACTGACCCGCGGGGTCGAGAGGGCACGTCGTTCCTGAAAGGGACGCCGACCCGTCACGTCGTTCCTGAAGAGGACGCCGACCGGTCACTTCGTTCCCCGTGACGGGAACGAGGTGACGGGTCGGCGCCCTGGGCAGGGACGAGGTGCCCGGTCGACGGTCAGAGTGCGGTGGGAGTGCCCGTCACCCGGCGTCGCAGGCCTGGGCCGCGAGGGCTCGCGCCACGTCGGCACGGGCCTCGAGCACGTACCGCTGCGCGCCCTTCGGCGCCGAGCTGTCGGCCAGCCAGGCGTCGAGCCGCTCCAACGTCTCGCTCGACCCGAGCGGCCGGGGGAAGCCGTGCTCCAGCACGACCGAGCCCTTGTGGAAGCCGAGCGTGTCGAACGCGGTGTCCGCGGCCTCCAGGTACTTCTCGAGGTAGGGCTCCAGCACGTCCTCCTGGCCGAAGCGGAAGATGCTGTAGACCATCTCCCGCGACGTCTCGTTCGGCGTGGCGGGGTCCATGATCGCCCGCCAGCCGGCGGCCTTCGCCTCGGGCGCCGGCTGGGCGACCCGAGCAGCTGCGGCCTTCTCCTTGCCCGAGATGGTGTTGTCCCGCTCGAGCTCCGCGGCGATCTCGGACTCCCCGAGGCGTCCGGACTTCGCGAGGGCGGTGATCAGCTCCCAGCGCAGGTCCTGGTCGACCGCGAGCCCCTCGATGGTGAAGGAGCCGTCGAGCAGACCCGCGAGCTCGCCGAACGCCTCGTCGCTGCGAGCCGCACCGGCCCAGGAGCGCACGAACGTGAGCTGGTGGTCCCCGCCCGGCTCGGCCGTCGTCGCCAGCCGGCGGAGTCCGGACTCCCACGTCGTACGCAGCTCGTCGCGGTGGGAGGGATCGGAGTAGAAGTTCACGGCCAGTGCGGTCGACGCGGGGATCCTGGTGACGCCCCACGCGTCGGTCTCCTGGCCGATGTTGGCCAGCACCAGGTCGACCCAGTCGCGGGCGCGCATCTCGCCGTCGCGCGTCATGTCCCAGGCCGCACCCCAGACCAGGGCGCGGGGGAGGGAGTCGTCGAGCCGGGAGAGCCCGGCGACGGCGGTGGCCAGCGACTTCTCGTCGAGCCGGATCTTGGCGTAGGCGTGGTCCTCGTCGTTGAGCAGCAGCAGTGCCGGCTGCTGGGCGCCGATCAGCTCGGCCACGTCGGTCGAGGCGCCCTCGACGTCGACCTCGACGTAGTCGCGCCGGACGAGGCGGCCGTCGCCCCCCTCGTCCGACACCGTGTCGTACAGGCCGATGCCGAGGCGGTGCCGACGCAGGGTCGGGTGGTCCGGGTGGGCGGTCTGCTCGACCGTGAACGAGGAGTAGGTCCCGTCCTCGGCCAGCTCGAAGCGCGGGGACAGCGTGTTGACGCCGGCCGTCTGGAGCCACTCCTGCGCCCATCCCTGGAGCTCGCGGCCCGAGGACTTCTCGAGCGCGGCCAGGAGGTCCTTGAACTCGGGGTTGCCGAACTCCCAGTCCTTGAAGTACTGCCGCAGGCCCGCGAGGAAGGGGTCGAGACCCACCCAGGCGACGAGCTGCTTGAGCACCGACGCGCCCTTGGCGTAGGTGATCATGTCGAAGTTGACCTCGACGGCGTGCAGGTCGACGTTGTCGGCCGCCACGGGGTGGGTCGACGGCAGCTGGTCGGCCCGGTATCCGGTCTGCTTGCGGGCGTTGGCGAAGCCGGTCCAGGCATCGGTGTACTCGGTGGCGTTGGCCTCGCACCAGTAGCAGGCCCACTCGGCGAACGACTCGTTGAGCCACAGGTCGTCCCACCACTTCATGGTCACGAGGTCGCCGAACCACATGTGGGCCATCTCGTGCAGGACGACCTCGGCGCGGAACTCGTAGAAGGACCGGTCCTGGCGGCTGCGGGGGAGGTACTCGTCGCGGAAGGTGACGCACCCGGCGTTCTCCATCGCGCCCATGTTGTACTCCGGCACGAACAGCTGGTCGTACTTCCCGAACGGGTAGGGATAGGCGAACGCGTCCTCGAAGAACGCAAAGCCCTGCTCGGTGACCTTGATGATCTCGTTGGCGTCGAGGTACTCGACGAGCGACTGC
>CADCUM010000110.1:0-4485 GCA_902805885.1 uncultured Nocardioides sp.
CCGTACGGCGGTGCGCCAGCAACCGAACCGCGTTCGGAGACGGTTGCTCAGCCACCGCCCACCACCCGGACGCCGTACGGCGGTGCACCAGCAACCGAACCGCGTTCCGAGACGGTTGCTCAGCCACCACCCAACGGGCGCGCCCGGCTAGGCGTGACCGTCGAACATCGAGGTGACGGACCCGTCCTCGAAGACCTCGCGGATGGCGCGGGCGATGAGCGGGGCGATGGAAAGCGTGGTGAGCTTGTCGAACTGCTTGTCGTCGGAGATCGGCAGCGTGTTGGTGACGATGACCTCGGTCGCGCACGAGTTCTTGAGCCGGTCGACCGCAGGATCGGAGAGGATCGCGTGGGTCGCGGCGATGAGCACGCCCGCCGCCCCGGCGTCCATGCACGCCTCGGCCGCCTTCACGATGGTCCCGCCGGTGTCGACCATGTCGTCGGTCAGGATGCAGATCTTCCCCGAGACGTCACCGACGACCCGGTTGGCGACGACCTCGTTGGCGACGTCGGTGCGGCGCGTCTTGTGGATGAAGGCCAGCGGCGCGCCGCTCAGACGGGCGGACCAGCGCTCGGCCACCTTGATCCGGCCGGCGTCCGGGGAGACCACCGCGAGCGGCTGGTCGGCGTACTTCTCCTTGACGTAGTCGGTGAGGATCGGCAGCGCCATCAGGTGGTCGACCGGGCCGTCGAAGAAGCCCTGGATCTGGTCGGCGTGCAGGTCGACGGTGATCAGCCGGTCGGCGCCGGCGGTCTTGAAGAGGTCGGCCATCAGGCGGGCCGAGATCGGCTCGCGGCCGCGGTGCTTCTTGTCCTGGCGGCCGTAGCCGTAGAACGGCATGACGACGGTGATCCGCTTGGCCGAGGCACGCTTGAGCGCGTCGACCATGATCAGGTGCTCCATGATCCACTCGTTGATCGGAGCCGTGTGGCTCTGGATCACGAAGGCGTCGCACCCGCGCACGGACTCCTCGTAGCGGACGTAGAGCTCGCCGTTGGCGAAGGCTCGCGCGTCCTGCGGGACGAGCTCCGTCTCGAGCAGCTCGGCGACCTCCAGCGAGAGGTCGGGGTGCGCCCGGCCGCTGAAGACCATGAGGTTCTTCTCGGTGGTCCGCTTCATTCCGGTCACGCGACGCGACTCCTCGAACGGGGGATTTCAGGGGCGAGTCAGTGGTGCAGACAGCAGTCTCTCCCACCCGGTCGTGATCCCCAACCCCGGGTCACGCGTCGTGGGACTCCTGGGACTCCCCCGCCGCACGCGCGGCCGCCGCGGCCTCCGCCTGAGCCGTTCCGGCCCGCCTGGACTCGACCCAGCCCTCGAGGTTGCGCTGGGGGGCGCTGCTCACCGCGAGGGCCCCGGGCGGGACGTCACGCCGTACGACGGTGCCGCCCGCGGTGCCGGCCCCGTCGCCGATCGCCACGGGCGCGACGAAGGTGTTGTTGGAGCCCGTCTTCGCGTGCCGCCCGACGGTGGTGCGGTGCTTGGCGACGCCGTCGTAGTTGGCGAAGATCGTGCCGGCGCCGATGTTGGTGCCCTCCCCGATCTCGGCGTCACCGACGTAGGACAGGTGCGGGACCTTGGCGCCGTCGCCGATCACCGCGTTCTTGGTCTCCACGAAGGTGCCGATCTTGCCCTGGGTCCCCAGCTGGGTCCCGGGGCGGAGGTAGGCGAACGGCCCGACCGTGGCGGACTCGCCCACGACGGCGAGCTCGCCGTGCGTGCGTACGACGCGCGCCCCGACGCCGACCTCGCAGTCCTTGAGCGTGGTGTCCGGGCCGACGACGGCGTCCTCGTGGACGATCGTCGCCCCGAGCAGCTGGGTGCCGGGGAGGATGGTGACGTCGCGCTCGAGCACCACGTCGGCGTCGATCCAGGTGGTGGCGGGGTCCATGACCGTCACGCCCTCCTGCATCCACCTGGTGACGATGCGCTGGTTCATCAGCCGGCCGAGCTCCGCGAGCTGGGCCCGGTCGTTGGCCCCCTCGGCCTGGGTGACGTCGTCGAGGACGTGGGCACCGACCGTGAGGCCCGCCTCGCGGGCGAGGTGGACCATGTCGGTGAGGTAGTACTCGCCCTTGGCGTTGTCGTTGGAGATGCGCGGCAGCGCCTCGACGAGGAACGCCGCGTCGAAGGCGAAGATCCCGGCGCTGACCTCGCTGATCTCCCGCTGCTGCGGCGTCGCGTCCTTCTCCTCCACGATCGCCTCGACGTCGCCCTCGTCGTTGCGGAGGATGCGGCCGTAGCCGAACGGGTCGGGGACCCGGCCGCTGAGGATCGAGACCGCACGCTGGGCCGCCTCGTGCTCGGCGGCGAAGGCGCGCAGGCTCTCGCCCTCGAGCATCGGGGTGTCACCGGCCGCGACGAGGACGGTGCCGGTCGTCGTGCCGGCCGCCTCGACCGCCACCCGGACCGCGTGCCCCGTGCCCTCCTGGGTCTCCTGGACGGCGAGCACCGCGTCGGGGACGAGGTCGGTGATGTGCGGCCCGACCTGCTCGCGCTGGTTGCCCACGACGGCCACGACCCGCGTCGGCTCGACGGCCTGCACGGCGCGCAGCACGTGGCCGATCATCGAGCGCCCGCAGACCGGGTGGAGCACCTTCATGGTCTTGGACTTCATGCGGGTGCCACCGCCGGCGGCGAGGACGATCACGGTGAGGTTGTCCATGGCCGCAGTCTGTCACCGGTCGATGAACGGGGGTCACTCCGCCCGGAGCACCACGTCGGCCCGCCGGGCGGGGTCCGCCGCGGCCTCGTAGGCGTGGCCCTCGGGGATCCACTTGGTGTCCCAGAGGTCGAGCTCGGCCTGGTCGTCGCCCTGCAGCAGGTTGCGCGCCTTCGCCCGGGCGCCGGCCGACTCCGGGTCCAGGTCGATCCACACGGCCAGGTCGAACCAGTCGCGCGTGCGGTCGCCGAGGAGTCGGATCCCCTCGAGGAGCAGGACCGGCGGCATGGGCTGGTCCTCGACGCCCGTCTCCCCCGTCCACCAGCGCCAGTCGTAGCGGAGCCAGTCAGGAGGAGGGACGCTGCGCACGCCCCGCACCAGCGCCTCGACCACCGCCCAGTCGTGCTGCTCCCACATCCCGGCGCCGGGCCCGCACGTGGTCGCGTAGAAGCAGTCCGTGGGGACGACCTGGTCCGGGGTGATCCCCAGGTCGGCGCCGAGCCGCCCGGCCAGGGTCGACTTGCCGGCGCCGCCGTGGCCGCTGATCGCGACGACGGGGACGTGGTCGGAGCCCTCGATCAGGCCGCGGACGCGCGCCAGCAGGTCGTCGTACGTCGTGTGGGTGGCCATCGCGGGCCATGGTGCTGGCTCGCGGCGTCGGACGCCACCGGACTGGTCGGTCGCGGCTCCAGCCCCTCGTCAGTCCATCCGGGCGTAGGCCACCGCGAGCGCCGTGGCCACGCTGAGCCACAGGGCGTACGGCGTCAGCGCCACCGCTGCCCACGGCGAGGCCCGTCCCACCAGGACCACCAGACCCCACGTCAGCACCGCGGCGACCGCCAGGCACGCGGCGGCCGCGTCCAACCGATGGGGCACGTAGAACAGGTAGGCCCACCCCAGGGCCGCCCCGACCGAGACGGCCAGGAGAGCCACTCCCGACCATGCGGTCGTGGCCGGCACGGCACGGGTGAACCACACGCCCACGCCGATCAGCAGCGCGAAGCTCAGCGGCCACATCACGGCGAAGACGGCGTCCGGGGGCTGGAAGGCGGGACGCGCGAGCCGGGCGTACCAGCCGGGGTCGTGGGAGTTCCAGGCGTTGGCGAGCGCGGCGTACGCGACGACCAGGAGGACCCAGGCCGCCGCCGGCCACCATGACGTCACGGCTGGGCATCCTCGACGCGGTCAGCACCGAGCCGGTCGAGGAGCAGAGCGCCCGTCCGCTCCACCGACCCTGCCATCTCCCCGAGCTCCTCGCCGGTCACCAGGACCTCCCAGGCCGCGGAGGTGCGCGCCAGCACGACCGGCGCCCCGGCACGTTCCACAGCATCGGCGAGGTCCGCGTCCAGCTCGTTGGCGTGGAGCAGCCGGACCGGCACCGGGAGGGACGCCACCATCGCGTCCCATTCGGGCCTCCGCCGCAGCGGCGAGTGCGTGATGTCGCAGAGGGTGCAGTGCCTCGTCCCGCGGAGGCGTCCCCAGACGTACGCGGCCTCCCCCAGGAGGCCACCGTCGGCGTCGTACACCCCGACCAGCTCCGTCACCCTCATGCAGTCACGCTAGCGACGACGCGGGCACCTGAGCAGTGCGCGTCCTCGAGCTCCCCGGGTAGGAGTCGAACCTACGTCGCTAGTCCTGATTCAAAGTCAGGCGGGCCCTGCCGGCAGACCAACCGGGGATAGGCCTCCAAGCCTAGGGCCCGCCAGGCGGGACCATGCCGAGTGCCCGGCAGACCAACCGGGGACAGGCCGCCAAGCCCAGGGCCCGCCAGGCGGGACCATGCCGAGTTCCCGGCAGACCAACCGGGGACAGGCCGCCAAGCC
>CADCUM010000110.1:4495-17326 GCA_902805885.1 uncultured Nocardioides sp.
GGCGATCTTCACAACTCCCCCACGCCGCTCCGGGCGATCCCTGATGGCACGGTCCCCGGACCCCGCTACCGTGAGCGCCGTGACGGGGGAGACGATGCCGGTGGGCGCGGTGCCGGTGGTGCAGACGAGCCGGCTGACCAAGAGCTTCGGCGCGGTGCACGCGCTCGCCGACCTCGACATCACGGTCGGCGAGGGCGTGACGGGGCTGGTGGGCGCCAACGGCGCCGGCAAGTCCACGCTGATCAAGATCCTGCTGGGCCTGCTGGAGCCGACGAGCGGTGCGGCTCGGGTCCTGGGCCACGACATCGCCACCGAGGGTGACCGCATCCGCCAGCTGGTGGGCTACATGCCCGAGCACGACTGCCTGCCGCCCGACGTCAGCGCCAGCGACTTCGTCGTCCACATGGGCCGCATGTCCGGCCTTCCCGCGACGGTCGCCCGGGAGCGCGCGGCCGACGTCCTGCGCCACGTCGGGCTCGACGAGGAGCGCTACCGCCAGATGGGCGGCTACTCCACCGGGATGAAGCAGCGCGCCAAGCTCGCCCAGGCGCTGGTCCACGACCCCCGGCTCGTCTTCCTCGACGAGCCCACCAACGGCCTCGACCCGGCGGCGCGCGTCGACATGCTCCAGCTGGTCCAGCGCATCGGGCGCGACTTCGGCATCGCCGTCCTGGTCACCTCCCACCTCCTCGGCGAGCTGGAGCGCGTCAGCGACCACGTCATCGTGCTCGACGGCGGCCGGCTGCTGCGCTCGAGCGCGACCGCCGACTTCCTCGGCCACACGGGCGGGCTGCTCGTCGAGGTCCTCGGCGGCGACGCCGCCCGCGACCAGCTCGGCGAGGCGCTCGCACAGGCCGGTCTGCACTGCCGGCCCCGCGGACCGCTCGTCGCCATCGACCCACCGCCCGAGGCCCTCGCCGCCCCCGGCGTGGCCCACGACATCGTCCGCGACACCACCGCCGACCTCGGTCTCGCCCTGGTGCGCATCGAGCCCGACCAGGCACACCTCGAGGACGTCTTCCTGACCGGGGGCCACGCATGAGCCAGATGTCCGACCGCACCGGGGTCATCCACGACCTCGGCTACCGCGGGTACGCCGGGCAGCGCGAGTCCACCGCCGCGCTCGTGCGACACCTCTTCCTCACCGGCCTGCGCCACGCCTACGGCCTGGGCCGGTCCGGCCGCTCCAAGGTGCTGCCGTTCCTGCTCCTGGGGTTCAGCGTGCTGCCGGCCGTGATCGTGGTGGGCGTCGTGACGTTCATCGACGCCGACAGCCTCCCCCTCTCGTACGCCGCCTACACCTCCCAGCTGCAGATGCTGACCAGCCTGTTCGCGGCGGCGCAGGCTCCGGTCCTGTTCTCCCGAGACCTGCGGCACCGCTCGATCGTGCTCTACCTCGCCCGCCCGCTGTCGGCGGCGCTGTTCGCCCTCACCCGGTGGGCGTCGCTCGCGGTCGCGATCCTCGCCTTCGCGCTGCTGCCGATCCTCGTGCTCTACGTCGGGGGGCTGCTGGCGGGACTGGACGTGAGCGAGCAGACCCCCGACTTCCTCAAGGCCGTCGTCCTCCAGGTGCTGCTGGCCTCCCTGCTCGCGACCATCACCGGCGTGCTGGCCTCGGTCGCGCTGCGGCGGGGGTTCGCCGTCGTCGCCTCGATCGTCGTGCTGATCGTCGCGGTGGGGGTCGTGCTGATCGTGCAGGGCGTCGCCGACTTCGAGGGCATCGCGCACGTCGGGGAGGTCGCGGGCCTGTTCTCGCCGTGGACCATCCACAACGGGCTGGCCGAGTCCTGGGATGCGGGCAGTGCGATCGGAGACCTCGACGGCGCGTGGCCGGCCGTCTACGTCGTCACCGCGCTCGGCCTGGTCGCCGCCGGTCTCGCCCTGCTCGCCGCCCGGTTCACGAAGGTGGGTGCCCGATGAGCACGCTCGTCCTGGAGAACGTCTCGCGGTGGTTCGGCAACGTCGTCGCCGTCAACGACGTGACGATGACCGTCGGGCCGGGGGTGACCGGCCTGCTCGGGCCCAACGGCGCCGGCAAGACGACGCTGATGGCGATGATGTCGGGGTTCCTGCCGCCCTCCTCGGGCACGGTCGCCATCGACGGCACGCCGGTGTGGCGTCGTACGGACGCCTACCGCCAGATCGGCCTGGTGCCGGAGCGCGAGCTGAGCTTCGGCTACCTCACCGGTCGCGCGTTCGTGCGCGCCAACGCCGACCTGCACCGGCTGCCCGACGCGGCGCAGGCGACCGAGGCGATCCTGGGTGTCGTCGACATGGTCGAGCCCGCGCAGCGCCGCATCGACACCTACTCCAAGGGCATGCGCCAGCGCATCAAGATCGCGGCCGCACTGGTGCACGACCCCGCGATCCTGCTGCTCGACGAGCCCTTCAACGGCGTGGACCCCCGGCAGCGGATGCACCTCATGGACCTCCTGCGGCGGCTCGCCGACGAGGGCCGGACGGTGCTGTTCTCCTCCCACATCCTCGAGGAGGTCGAGCGGCTCGCCCGCCACGTCGAGGTCGTGGTCTCGGGGCGCCACGCCGCGTCCGGCGACTTCGGGGCGATCCGCCGGCTGATGACCGACCGGCCGACGCGCTACTCCATCACCTCGAGCGACGACCGGGCCCTGGCGGCCGCGCTGATCGCGCAGACGTCCGTCCAGGCGGTGCAGCTGCGTCCCCGGGGCGGTCTCGACGTCCAGGTGAGCGACCTCGGCTCCTTCGCCACCGCGCTGCCCCGGCTCACCCGCACGCAGGACCTGACCCTGTTCGAGCTCTCCCCCAGCGACGAGTCGCTCGAGAGCGTCTTCTCCTACCTCGTCGCTCGCTAGGAGTGCCCCGATGAACGGCACGATCGCCAAGCTCGCCCTCGCCGCCCTGCTGGGCCGCCGCCGCTTCTGGCTGCTGGTCGCGTTCCCGGTGATCATGATCGGCCTCACCGCGCTCGTGGCCGTGATGGCCGGGGACGACGAGTTCGGGTGGCAGATGGTGGGCCTCCTGGGCTATCCGCTCGTCCTGCCCCTCGTCGCGATCCTCGCGGCGTCCTCGGTGCTCGGCCCCGAGGTCGACGACGGCTCGATCGTCTACCTCCTGTCCAAGCCGGTGAACCGCCACGCGGTCGCGATCTCCAAGTGGGTCGTCGCCTGGGTCGCGACCCTCGTCGTGGGGGCCGGCTCGGTCCTCGCGGCAGGTCTCGTCGTCGAGCCCGGAGAGCAGGCTGCCGCCTGGCTCGTCGCGTCGCTCGTCGCGGGCACGACGTACTCCGCGCTCTTCCTCGCCCTCTCCGCCGTCACCCGCCACGCCGTGGTGATCGGGCTGGTCTTCGTGCTGATCTGGGAGAACCTCCTCGGCTCGATCTTCAGCGGCGTCGCGTGGCTCAGCATCAACGACTGGGGCGTGCGCGTGGGTCACGAGGTCTCGGCGGCGCTCGACGACCCGGCCAACCTGGCGTGGGCGCTGCTGGCCTCGCTGGTCGTCACGGCGGGTGGGGTCTTCTTCGCCGGGGACCGGCTGCGCTCGTTCGCGCTGACCGGGGACGAGTGACCCGCCCGTCCGTCGCGGCGAGGGTCTAGATTCAGGTCGTGGACCTCCCGGTGATGCCGCCCCTGCTGCCGATGCTGGCCAAGAGCGTGAGCGGCGTGCCCGACCCTGCGAAGCACGGCGGGCTGAGCTTCGAGCCCAAGTGGGACGGCTTCCGCTGCCTGCTCTTCAAGGACGGCGACGAGGTGGAGCTGGCCAGCCGCAACACCAAGCCGCTCACGCGCTACTTCCCCGAGGTCGTCGACGCAGCCCGCGAGCAGCTCCCCGACCGCGTCGTGCTCGACGGCGAGCTGTTCGTGGGTCTCGAGGGGCCGGACGGGTGGCGGCTGGAGTTCGAGACGCTGCAGGAGCGCATCCACCCGGCGGCGTCGCGGATCGACAAGCTCGCCCGCGAGACGCCGGCCGGCTTCGTCGCGTTCGACCTGCTGGCGCTCGGCGACACGTCGTACCTCGACCGGCCGCTGTCGGAGCGGCGCGCCGCGCTGGTCGAGGCGCTCGGCGAGCTGTCCGGTCCGTGCTTCCTCAGCAGGACGACCGAGGACGTCGCCGAGGCGGAGCGATGGTTCGAGGAGTTCGAGGGCGCGGGGCTCGACGGCGTCGTCGCCAAGCCGCTGGGGGCGCCGTACGAGCCCAACAAGCGCACCATGCTCAAGATCAAGCACGAGCGCACCGCCGACGTGGTGCTCGCCGGGATGCGCGAGCACAAGACGTCCACGGCCGCCACGCCCCTGCTCGGCAGCCTGCTGCTCGGCCTCTACGACGCCTCCGGCGAGCTCCAGCACATCGGCGTCTCGGCCAGCTTCACCGCCAAGCGCCGCGCGGAGCTGTGGGAGGAGCTGCAGCCCCTGGCCTGCGACATCGCCGACCACCCGTGGGGCCGCTGGAACGAGCTCCTCACCGCCAACCCCGACCGCGTCCCCGGCACGCAGAGCCGCTGGAGCCAGGGCAAGGACCTCTCCTTCGTGCCGCTGCGCCCCGAGCGCGTGCTCGAGGTGAAGTACGACCACATGGAGGGGCGCCGGTTCCGCCACACCGCCCACTTCAAGCGCTGGCGAGGCGACCGCGACCCCGAGTCGTGCGGCTACGACCAGCTCGACGAGCCGGCGGGCTACGACCTCACCAGGATCCTGACCACCTCACCGGGAGGCACGACATGAGCCACGAGATGACCGACGAGACCAGCGAGGGGACGGAGTCGATCCACGACGGCAGCGGGACGTACGACGTCGTGCTCCTCGTCGAGCAGGCGATGACCCCGGCCGATGCCGCCCAGGTGCGGTCGCTGCACCAGGAGATCGCCGACGAGGTCGTCTACCACGTCCTCCTGCCGCTCGAGGACGCCGCGGCACGCATCGAGGCGTCGCTGGGGACCCTCGGGGCGGGCGACCTGATGGCCACGCCGGCGCTGGCGATGAGCGACATCGACATCGAGTCGGTGCGGCGTGAGTGCCAGGAGCACTCCTCCGCGGAGCTCGAGTCGACCCTGCGGGCGATCCGGGACACCGGTGCGCGCGTCCACGGCAAGGTCACGGGCGAGCCGCCCGTCGACGCGCTGGCCGCGATGGTGTCGGAGGTCGACGCGCGGGAGGCGATCGTGCTGACCCGCCCCCACGTCGTCGCGGAGTTCTTCCACGTCGACTGGACCTCGCGCGCGCGCCGGCGTCTCGGGGTGCCGGTCCTCCACCTCATCGAGCACGAGAACTTCGACGAGCAGTCCAGCGGCGGGGGCGAGGGCGTCCACGGCTTCTGACGCCCCGGGACCGCCGAACGGCGGTGCGTGAGCAACCGTTTGTCGCCGGCGGAAGGTTGCTCAGCCACCGCCCATGCGACGGTCCGCCGAACGGCGGTGCGTGAGCAACCGTTTCTCGCCGGCGGAAGGTTGCTCAGCCACCGCTCATGCGACAGTCCGCCGCCCGTGCGAGGGCCGAGGTCCGGCGACCGTCAGCGGCGGCGCAGGCGGCGTACGACGCGCCGCGGCAGCGAGCCCGCGGGGCTCGGCAGCGCCTCGGCGTCGCGCAACGCGTTGCGGGCCTCGGCGAGGTCGAGCCGCAGCTGCTGCATGGTCGCCCGCTGGGCGTCGCGGGCCTGGCGCGCCGCCAGGGTCGACTCGGCCTTGGTGTGGTCGTAGACCAGCGCCACGGCGTCGGCGTAGCGCGCGGAGTAGTCGGCGTGGATCTCGTCGAGCCGGTCCTGGACCTGCTCGTCGGACGGCTCGGTGACCAGGCGGCCGAGGAGGGTCCAGACCTCCTCGGCCATCCCCTGGAGCCAGTCGGGGGTGCGGACGTCGTCCCAGGTGAGCTGCGACTTGCGCATCGAGGGCTCGAGGAAGTCGTCGACCGGGTGGTGGTCGGTCGAGGCGAGGTCGGTGTTGAACGACAGGTCCAGCTGCCGCTGCACGGGGGCGAGCGCGGCACGCCAGTCGGCGAGCAGGTCGGGGTAGCGGACGAAGGACCGCTTGCGGCCCCGCCCCGCCCGCTCGGTGAGCAGGGCGGCGTGCACCCAGCCCGCCACGTTGGAGGTCTCCTTGACCAGGCGCAGCTCGTCGGGCTGGCTGGAGAGGTAGGCGATGTCGCGGGATCCCACCACCTCGGCGGGGTGCCGCAGCGCGGTCAGCCACCGCAGGTCCGCGCCGAGCTCGGTGCAGACCTCGTCCCAGACCTCGGCGAACCAGAAGGCGTGGGGGTCCTTGATGACCAGCTGCTCGGGGTCGAGCTGGCCCTCCAGCCAGTCGCGGAGCTCGGTGTAGGCCTCACCGGTGGCGACGAGCTCGGCGACCAGGCCGACGGCTGCGGGGCGGCTGTCGATGTTGTGCAGGGCCAGCTGCCTGAGGTGGCGCTTGTGGAAGTCGATGACCCACTGCGGCTCGTAGAAGCCGCGCGGGTTGGTCTCGGACGCCTCGACCTCGGGCTGGGGCACGTGGAGACCGAGCCGCTTGAGCGTCCCGGCCAGCGAGCTGGTGCCGCTGCGACCCGACCCGGAGACGAGGACCAGCGGGGTGTCCGCCGCTGCTGGCGGGGACGAGGGCTCCGACATGCGGGCCACCCTAGCGGCCCCCCACGGTGTCCTCGGCCGTCGCTAGGATCGGGCGGGCCCGAGGCGGACCGCCGACGAGGCCCATCGACGAGGGAGGACGGACGACCCACGTGGCACGAGGCGACAAGCTGGGCGGCAAGGTGGGCGACACGCTCGGCGGCAAGGTGCGCGGGAAGGTCGGAGCGGCGCTCCGCCGGGGCCGTACGACGGGTCCCCTCGACGTCGTGCTGGTGCTGTTCAACGCCGACGGGATGGGCGGCACCGCGCGCTCGGGCATCGCGCAGGCCAACGCCCTGCTGGCGCTCGGCGAGGGCCACCGGGTCCGCATCCTCAGCGTCACGCGCAGCGCCGACCGCACCCACTACCCCCTCGCCGACGGGCTCGAGGTCACCTACCTCGTGGACGTGCGCGCCGGCCGCCACGTCCCGGTCTCGGGCGAGCACCCTCCGGAGCTGGCGGAGCGCGAGTCGCTGCTCGTGCCCCGGTCCTGGGACCCGTCCTTCAGCGCGCTGACCGACGCGACCCTCCGCGAGCACCTCGGCCGGCTCCGGGCCGACGTCGTCGTCACCACGACGCCGGAGCTGCTCGCGGTCGTCGCCCAGCTCGCGCCGCAGGACGTCGCGCTCGTGCACCAGGAGCACCGCGCGTCCTCGCGCCGGGTCAACGACCTCGGTGCGCTCCTGGAGTTCGCGCCCCGCGCCGACGTCGTGGTGTCCCTGACCGAGTCGATGTCGCGCTGGCTGGCGGGACGCCTCGGCGGCGCGGCTCCCGAGCTGCTGGTGGTCCCCAACCCCCTGCCCCAGGAGCCGCAGCCGCGCTCCGCCCTCGACCAGCGCACCTTCGTCACCGCCGGGCGGCTCGCGCCCGAGAAGCAGTTCGAGCACGTCGTCGACGCGTTCGCGCGGATCGCCGAGGACCTGCCCGGTTGGACGCTGCGGATCTGGGGCGACGGCCCCCGCGGCGACAACCTCGCCGCACAGGTCCGCAAGCTCGGCCTCGGCGACCGCGTCGAGCTGCCCGGCACCACCACCGACATGACCGCCGAGTGGGCGCGCGCCAGCGTGTGCGTGCTGGCCTCCCGCGGCGAGGGCTACCCCCTCGTGCTCCAGGAGGCGATGTCGGCGGGCGTCCCGGCGGTCAGCTACGACTGCCCGTCCGGGCCGCGCGAGATCATCACCCACGACGTCGACGGCCTGCTCGCCGCACCGGGCTCGAAGCCGGCGCTGGCGGCGGCCATGCTGCGCCTCGCGACCGACGACGACCTGCGCCGGCGGCTGGGCGAGGCGGCGCTGGCGCGCTCAGCCGCGTGGGAGCCCACCGACCTAGCCCGCCGCTGGGTCGAGGTCTTCCGGGGCGCGGTCGAGCGCCGCCACGACCCCCTCGCCCCGCGGCGCGTCCTCCACGGCCTGCGTCCCGGCCCCCTCGGCGAGCTGCCCGAGGGGCGCTCCGCCGCCGGGGTGAGCCCCGCAGAGGCCCGCACCGCAGCGCTGCGCGTGACGACCGCGGCCGCGGCCGCCGCCGGCTCGGGCTGGTTCGTCATGCCTGCCCGCGGGCTCGACCCGCACCCGGTCGTCGTCGTCCCCGGCCCCCGCCGTACGGCGTTCCTCGACGCGCTCGCCACCGGCGACGCTCCCGACTGGCTCTCCCTGCGCGACCCCGCGGAGCGCGGCTGGCACGAGCGCCGGGGCACCTTCGCAGCCCTCGCCCGCGACCTGACCCGCGCCCGCACGGCGACGCTCCACGTCGAGCCGTGGCCCGGCAGGGGCGGGCACGACGGCCTGCTCACCGACGGTTGCGGAGTGGCCGTCGAGTTCTGGGAGGAGGGCCCCACGGGCGACCTCCTCGCCCCCCACGGCAACCGGTACGGCGACCGCGTGCCGGCGGACGCGGAGCGGACGGAGACGACGGTCGACGGCGTCACCGTCCCGACGCTGGCCCTGATGGCGTCGCCGACCGTCGACGACTGCCGGTTCGACGTCGACGTCGTCTACACCTGGGTCGACGGCGAGGACCCCGACTGGCTGGCCGCACGCGACGCGCGGATCACGGCTCTCGGCGGTACACCGAGCGCGCGGTCCGGCGGGGCACAGCGCTACCGCAGCCGCGAAGAGCTGCGGTTCTCGATGCGCTCGGTCCACCTCTTCGCCCCGTGGGTGCGGCGCATCCACCTCGTCACCGCCGGGCAGGTGCCGAGCTGGCTGGACACCTCCCACCCGGCGATCGTGGTGGTCGACCACCGCGAGATCCTGCCCGCCGACGCGCTGCCGACGTTCAGCTCCCACGCCATCGAGACGCGGCTGCACGCCGTGCCCGACCTCGCCGAGCACTTCGTCTACGTCAACGACGACGTCTTCCTCGGCAGGCCGCGGCGCCCCGAGCACTTCTTCACCCCGGGCGGCCAGTACGCCGCCTTCGTCGCCGACCACCGGGCGGTCGGCCTGCCCGGCACCGAGGACCGTCCCTACCTCGCCGCCGCCCAGAACAACCGCCGGCTGCTGGCCGACACCTTCGGCGTGGTGCTGACCCACACGATGATGCACAGCCCGCACCCCCAGCGTCGCTCGGTGCTGGAGGAGGTCAGCGCCCGGTTCGCCGGCGAGGTGGAGCGGACCACCCGGACGCCGTTCCGCTCGGAGTCCGACGTCTCGATGCTCTCGTCGCTGGCGCAGAGCTACGGCCTGCTGACTGGGCAGGCGTTCCGGCAGGCCGCCCACCACGGCTACGTCGACCTCGGTCACCAGCAGCTCCCGGTCCAGCTGGAGAACATGCTCCGCCGCGACCGCGACTTCTTCTGCGTCGCCGACAACCTCGTCTCGGCGTTCGACGACGAGCGTGCCGACGCCCTGCTCCACGACTTCCTGGAGCGCTACTTCCCGGTGGCCGCCCCCTGGGAGAAGTAGGCGAGCCCAATAGTCCGCTCGTCGAGAAGGGCGCGTTGGCGCGTGGAGGCCAGGGGGTGGTCGAGGAAGGCGCCCTGGAGCCTCAGTGGTCCGGGATGCGGTTGCCGTCCTCGTCCCAGTGGGCGGCGACCTTCTTCGACGGCTGCACCCGCGGCGGCTCGCCCGGCATCTTGGGGTGGTCGGGCGGGTAGTTGAGCTCGACGGGGTGCTCCTCCCACAGGTCGAGCAGCGGCTGCAGGGAGTGGTGCACGTCGTCGATCGCGGCCCAGGGGTCGCCGCCGGCCAGCCGCTCGGGCACGGTGAAGAGGTTCAGCCCGCGCGGGTCGTCCAGCTCGGCGAGCTCCTCCCACGTCAACGGCGTCGAGACCGGGGCACCGGGGATCGGGCGCAGCGAGTAGGCCGACGCGATGGTCCGGTCGCGGGTGTTCTGGTTGTAGTCGACGAAGATCCGCTCCCCCCGCTCCTCCTTCCACCACGCCGTGGTCACGCCCTCGTCGCGCTTCTCGAGCTCGCGACCGAACGCGATCGCTGCGTGCCGGACGTCGGCGAACTCCCAGCGCGGCTCGATCCGCACGTAGACGTGGATCCCGCGGTTGCCGCTGGTCTTGGCGAATCCGAGCATGCCGAGGTCGGCGAGCAGCTCGCGGGCCACACCGGCGACGCGGACGGCGTCGGCGAACGCCGTACCGGGCTGGGGGTCGAGGTCGATGCGCAGCTCGTCGGGGTGGTCCACGTCGTCGCGGCGGACCGGCCAGGGGTGGAAGGTCAGGGTGCCCATGTGGGCGCACCAGACGGGTACGGCGATCTCGGTCGGGCAGATCTCGTCGGCCGTCCGCCCGCTGGGGAAGGTGATCCGCGCGGTCTCGAGGTAGTCAGGAGCGCCCTTCGGCACGCGCTTCTGGTAGAACGCGTCGGCGTCCTTGTCGGCCGGCCCGGTGGCGAGCTTCATGCCGGGCCGCACCCCGGACGTCCACCGCTCCAGTGCCGTCGGACGGTCACGCAGCGCCCGCATCAGCCCGTCGTCGACCCCGGCGAAGTACTCCGCGACCATCAGCTTGGTCACCTCCGGCGTGCGGTCCGTCGCCTCGTAGATCACGCGCTCCGGAGAGGAGATCCGGACCTCCCGGTCGCCTGCCTGGACGTACGCCTCGGACGCCTTCGCCATGCGGCGACCCTAGTCCTCTCAGCCGACGGGCTGCAGGATCGACTCGACCACCACGACCCCATCGCCGAACTCCGCGTCGGCCCACCGCTGGATCGAGCCGTCGTCGTGGAACACGACCAGCTCGACCTGGTTCTCGGGGTTGCCGCTGCCGACCTCGCTCGTCCCGGGCACGTCGAGGAGCGCCTGCTGCACCTTCGTGAGCTCGCGGTGCGAGTGCTCGACCTCGCTCACGCAGAGCATCCCGCCCCACACCTCCCGCACGGCGGCCTCCGCCGGAGCCGACTCGCCCGCGACGTAGAGCGAAAGCACCGTGTCCGACGGGTCGCGCGGGCCAGGCTCCCCCTCGGACGTGCTGACCGCGGCCATGGCGAAGCCGTCGAGCCTCTCGGTCAGGCGGATGGCGGTGTGGAGGTCGTCCTGACCGGACCGGGTCGCGTCGAGCACCTGCCAGCCGCCCTCGGGCGTCGAGCAGGGGATCGCGAAGTCCCACTCGTGAGGCACGGGGCGGGGTTGCGTCGCCTTCTCGACCGTGAATGTCGTGCCGTCGAAGGTGCCGGTCAGGGTGAACCACCCCTGTCGGACTCCCCCCTCGGTCGTGGACTCACCCGCGGTGCGCCAGTCCCAACCTGCCACCCGCGCGGCGTCGCAGACGTGGGGCTTCCCGCCTCCACCGAAACCGATGTTCCCGCTCCAGCACATCCACGGTCCGTCCCCGTCATCGGTGACCAGCACGGACGTGCTCGTCGTGACGCGACCCTCCGCGCCCGGCACCGCCGTGGGGCTCGCTGCCGGCATCGGCGGCGACGCTGCCGGGGGATCGGCGGTCGCCTCGCCGCACCCCGTCGCCAGGGCGAGCAGGGCGGCCAGCGCCGGCCACGACGACCTCATGGGCCTCACCGTGCCGTACCGAGAGCTCTGCCGCCACGGGTGTGCCTTGATCGTGACCTTCGCCGCCGCCGTACGCTGGCCCCATGGGCTACGAGGTGGAGAAGACCGACGAGCAGTGGCGTGCCGAGCTGACCGCGGAGGAGTACGCCGTGCTCCGCCAGGCCGGCACGGAGCGCGCGTTCAGCGGGGAGTACAACGACACCGAGGACGAGGGCACCTACGAGTGCCGCGCGTGCGGTGCCGAGCTGTTCACCAGCAGCACGAAGTTCCACTCGGGCTGCGGCTGGCCGAGCTTCTACCAGCCGATCTCCGAGACCATCGAGTACATCGAGGACACCTCCCACGGCATGAAGCGCGTGGAGGTGCGCTGCGTGAACTGCGGCTCGCACCTCGGGCACGTCTTCCCCGACGGGTTCGGCACGCCCACCGGCGACCGCTACTGCATCAACTCGGTCAGCCTGCGACTCACGCCCAAGGAGTAGCCGAGTCGAGTGCTGGCCCCGCAGCGGGGACGACGGGTTCAGCACTCAACCCGCGGGGGTCATGGCCGAGGTCACCTCGACCAGCCCCTCACCGTGCTCCTGGTCGAACCAGGACTGGATGGAGCCGTCGTCGTGGACGACGTGGTAGCTGACGACGTTCCCCGGCCCGCCGTAGCTGCTGCCCAGCAGGCCTGGTGGGTCGGCGGACGTCGCGATCTCCTGCAGCTCGGCCTCGGTGTGGGCGACCTGGTAGACGCACAGCATCCCGCCCCACACCTCTCGGAGCTCGGCCTCCGCGACGTCCGGGTCCCCCGTGACGCCGACGTTCATGACGGTGAGGGCCGGGTCGTTGAGCGCTGCCATCACGGCCTCTGACTGGTCGCCGGCATCGAAGCGCTCGGACGCCGGGTTGACCGACTGGTCGACCCAGAACGTCCCGTAGTCGTCGCGTCGCGCCGCCGCCCTGCTCAAGGCGTTCCGCGCCGCCTGGTCCGTCGTCTCCGGGTCGAGCACGGACCAGCCGCCCGCGGGCGCCTCGCACGGCGTACGGCGAAGCGGTTCAGCGTCGACCGAGGTCGGCTCGCCGACCTGGGTCGGACGGAACGACGTGCCGTCCCACTCCCCCGTCAGCGTGAAGGTGCCTGTCCGCATGGCGTCGTGCACCTCCGCCTCGGGGTGCTCGGCCCAGTCCCAGCCCAGCACCGGGAACGACCCGCACCGGTCCTCGGGCGTCGCGCCCCACGACCAGGCGAGGCACGCGGCCGAGCCGTCCGCGGGTCCCTGCACCGTCGCCACCGTGGTGACGAGGCCCTCCGCG
The DNA here is from genome assembly GCA_902805885.1 of uncultured Nocardioides sp. Classification (GTDB taxonomy): domain Bacteria; phylum Actinomycetota; class Actinomycetes; order Propionibacteriales; family Nocardioidaceae; genus Nocardioides. Next base: position 17,321 of record CADCUM010000110.1, read on the forward strand.
GAGGGG
>CADCUM010000111.1 GCA_902805885.1 uncultured Nocardioides sp.
CGAACAGGCAGACGCGACGCACACTGCCGGATGCCGTGGCGGACCGAACCGTCAGCGGCGCCGGCGCCGGCGTCGGGTCCCAGCCGCGGTGACGGCCCACGAGGGCGTGGTGCAGCACCGGGTTGACGCGGTCGTCCGTCGGGTCGAGGTGCTCGACCCAGTAGGTCCACAGGTCGAAGCGGGGGCTGGGGTTGTCCAGCGCCCGCCACCCCTGCTCGACGAAGTGTCGCACGGGGTCCTCGCCACGCCGCAGCGTGTGGCGCACGGCGTACTCGTCGGGATCGAGGAAGCCGCTGGCGGCCACGACGGCGCGCGCCGCCGAAGCCTCGACGTCCGGGGAGGGGGCCGGCACCGGACCTTCCGCCGGGGGCAGGCCGTCGCGCAGGGCGCGCTCGACGAGGTCGAGGGCGTCCTCGACGTCCTCGCCGGCCGCGCGGCGCCACGCCCGGACGAAGGTGTGCCACCGGCGCACGAAGTCCTCGACCTCGTCGCGTCGCTGCGCCAACCGGTCGTCGGAGGGGGTCCCCGTCATCGCGGCGTCGGCGGGTAGGCGTCGGCGCCGTCGGACTCGGGTCGGCCGAGGAAGTGGACCAGCGGGTTGATCCGCTCGGAGAGGACCTCGGGGTGGTCCAGGACGTACTGGGCGATGTCGAAGGCCTCCGACGGCTTGCGCAGCGGGTGGTGCCAGTGACGGAGGAAGTGGACGGACGGGTCCTCTCCGCGACGCGCCACGTCGACGTAGGTACGGAGGTACCACGGGCCGTCGAAGAGGACCGAGGAACGGATCAGGTGGACGTCGCCGGCCTCCTCCTCGGTGAGCGTCGCCGAGCCGCGCCGCCAGCGCGGTCGACTGGCCAGCGACACCGTCGTCTCGGCCTGCAGCCGCTCGGCGAGAACACCGGACAGCACGGTCGCCGCCTTGCGGGCGCGGTCACGCGAGGCGCGCAGCCTGGCCTCGCGCTCGCCGACCTCCTCGAGCGCCCGCTGGGCGGCCACGAGCTCGGTGCGCAGCACCGCCAGCTCTTGGCTCAGCTCCTTGACTCTCGGCTCGCTCACGGGGCGAGATCCTAGCGAGGTCACACCACCGACAACGGCAGCAGCGTCCTCCCGGTGGGCCCGATCTGGATCTCGGTCTGCATCTCCGGGCACACGCCGCAGTCGTAGCAGGGCGTCCAGCGGCAGTCCTCGACCTCGACGTCCGCGCCGTCGGCGACGGCCAGCGCGTCCTCCCAGTCGGCCCACAGCCAGTCCTTGTCGAGGCCGGAGTCGAGGTGGTCCCACGGGAGCACCTCGTCGTAGTCGCGCTCCCGCGTGGTGTACCACCCGACGTCGACGCCGGTGCCGGCGAGCGCGCGCTCGGCGCACTCCATCCACCGGTCGTAGGAGAAGTGCTCGGACCAGCCGTCGAAGCGACCGCCGTCGCGCCACACCTCCTCGATCACGCGACCCACGCGCCGGTCGCCGCGGGAGAGGAGGCCCTCGACGATCCCGGGCTTGCCGTCGTGGTAGCGGAACCCGATCGCCCGGCCGTAGCGCTTGTCGTCGCGGACGACCTCACGCAGCTTGCGCAGCCGCTCGTCGGTCGTCTCGTGGTCGAGCTGGGCGGCCCACTGGAAGGGCGTGTGCGGCTTCGGCACGAACCCGCCGATGGAGACGGTGCAGCGGATGTCGTTGCGTCCCGTGACCTCCCGGCCCTTGGCGATCACGGCCTTGGCGAGCTCGGCGACCTGCAGGACGTCGTCGTCGGTCTCCGTCGGGAGGCCGACCATGAAGTAGAGCTTCACCTGGCGCCAGCCGTGGGAGTACGCCGTCGCGACGGTGCGGATGAGGTCCTCCTCGGTCACCATCTTGTTGATGACCTTGCGCATCCGCTCACTGCCGCCCTCCGGGGCGAAGGTCAGTCCCGAGCGCCGGCCGTTGCGCGAGAACTCGTTGGCCAACGAGATGTTGAACGCGTCGACGCGGGTGCTGGGCAGGGAGAGCGAGACGTTGGAGCCCTCGTAGCGGTCGGCCAGCCCCTTGGCGACCTCGCCGATCTCGGTGTGGTCGGCGCTGGACAGCGAGAGCAGGCCGACCTCCTCGAAGCCGGACTTCCGGATGCCGTTCTCGACCATCTCGCCGATCGTCTTGATCGAGCGCTCCCGGACGGGGCGCGTGATCATCCCGGCCTGGCAGAACCGGCAGCCGCGGGTGCAGCCGCGGAAGATCTCCACCGAGAACCGCTCGTGCACGGTCTCGGCGAGCGGCACGAGGGGGTTGGCGGGGTAGGGCCACTGGTCGAGGTCCATCAGGGTGTGCTTGCGCACCCGGAAGGGGATCCCGGGCCGGTTGGGCACGACCGCCTCGATGGAGCCGTCGGCGGCGTGGACGACGTCGTAGAAGCGAGGCACGTAGACGCCGCCGCTGACCGCGAGCCGGCGCAGCACCTCCTCGCGTCCGCCGGGGCGGCCCTCGGCCTTCCACTCGCGGACGACCTCGGAGATCGCGAGCACGACCTCCTCGCCGTCGCCGAGGACGGCTGCGTCGATGAAGTCGGCGATCGGCTCGGGGTTGAAGGCGGCGTGGCCACCGGCCAGCACGACGGGGTCGTCCTCGCCGCGGTCGGCGGCGTGCAGCGGGATGCCGGCGAGGTCGAGCGCGTTGAGCATGTTGGTGTAGCCGAGCTCGGTCGAGAAGCTCAGGCCGAAGAGGTCGAACGCGCCCACGGGACGGTGGCCGTCGACCGTGAACTGCGGGATCGGGCCGTGCTCGTCGCCCTGGCGCATGACGCGCTCCATGTCCGGCCACACGGCGTACGTGCGCTCGGCGATGATCCAGTCGCGCTCGTTGAGCACCTCGTAGAGGATCTGCACGCCCTGGTTGGGCAGACCCACCTCGTAGGCGTCGGGGTACATCAGCGCCCAGCGGACCGTCGTCCCGGGCACCCCGTCCGAGGTGGGGGCGCAGTCCCAGTCCTTGACGACCGAGTTGAGCTCGCCGCCGACGTACTGGATGGGCTTCTGCACCGACGGCAACCTGGCCTCGAGGCGCGGGAAGACCGACTCCGGGGCGGAGGCAGGCACGGGACGGGACACGCGGGTGACACCTCACGGGCTGGGGAGCAGGAGCAGCCCTCAAGGGTACGCCGAGGTGACGCGTCCGCGAAAAGGCCTGACGACCCGGCACACTTCTCCCGTGACGAGACGCGAGCAGGTGGTGCGCGCGGCCCTGCTCCTGCTCGTCCTCGGGATCATCGCCACCCTCGTCGTCCTCGACCGACGACGCGCGGAGGACCCCGCGGCCACGCCGGACCCCGATCGCGCCGCGTCGCCCACGTCGTCGGTGACGATCGAGCCGCCGCTGCCCACGGGCACGGCGACCGGGAAGCCGGGGTCGAAGGGGCCGGGCAAGCCGGGCAAGGGCGCTCCCGTCCCGACCCCGCCGCCCGGCATCGAGGCGCTCGCCTGCCAGGAGCTGCGGAAGTCGGTGCGGGTCCGGGTGCTCTCGTTCAACACCCACCGCTCGTACGGCGGCATCGGCACCGTCGCCGCGGAGATCCGGTCCCTCGACCCGGACGTGGTCCTGCTCCAGGAGATCGACCGCTTCCACGCCCGGACCGGGGGCGTCGACCAGGTCGACCACTTCTCGCAGGCACTGGGGATGGAGGCCGCCTTCAGTCCCAACGTCGTCTCCGGGGGTGGGCAGTACGGCACCGCGATCCTGTCGAGGTTCGACATCGTCGACTCCGGCCGCTTCCCCCTGCCCAACGCGCCGGGCGGCGAGCCGCGGGGACTCCAGTGGGCGGGGCTCGACGTCGGCGGCCAGGAGGTGCGGGTCTACAACACCCACCTCCAGAACGCGATGCCCCGGCTCCGTGACGCCCAGGCCCGGCACGTGGCGGGGATCCTCGCCGGGGAGCAGCAGCACACCATCCTCGGCGGCGACATGAACGCCGTGCCCGGTACGGCGACGCTCGGGGCGCTGCAGGTCCGGCTCGTCGACGCCTGGCCGGTCGCCGGGGCCGGCCCGGCCGGCACCGCACCCGACGGGGCCAGGATCGACTACCTGCTGGCCAGTCCCGCCCTCGAGCCGCAGGGCGCCCGCACCCTCCGCTCGGCGATCTCCGACCACGACGGGGTGGTCGTGGACTACGTCGTCCCGTCCGGCTGCCCGTCCGCCGACGGGGACGGCTGAGGGGCTACCGGCCGGCCAGGCCCCGCGAACTGTCCATCAGCCGCGTCGGCAGGGCACTCGACGAGCGCAGGTGGATGTTCTGGAGCAGCCCCAGCGCCAGCATCCCGGCGAACATCGAGCTGCCGCCGTAGGAGACGAACGGGAGCGGCACGCCGGTGACCGGCATGATGCCCAGGCACATCCCGATGTTCTGGAACGCCTGGAACCCCCACCAGCAGGCGATCCCGGCCGCGGCGACCCTGCCGAACAGGTCGTCGGTGTCGGCCGCGATGGCCAGGGCCCGCCAGACGACCACGCCGAGCAGCGCGATCACCAGGCCGGAGCCGACCAGCCCGAGCTCCTCGCCTGCGACGGTGAAGATGAAGTCGGTGTGCTGCTCGGGCACGAACCCCGACCGGGTCTGCGAGCCGTCGAAGAGTCCCTGGCCGAGGAGGCCGCCGTTGCCGACCGCGATCCGGGCCTGCTCGACGTTGTAGCCCGCCCCCCGCGGGTCGAGGCCCGGGTTGGTGAACGCCAGGAACCGGTCGAGCTGGTAGGGCTTGAGCACCCCCAGGACGACGGCCGCCACCGCCGCCGCGATCCCGCCAGCCGTGAGTCCCACGAGCCACCGACGCCCGGCGCCGGCGACCGCGAGGCAGCCGAACACCGTGGCGGAGAGCACCAGCATCGTGCCGAGGTCGGGCTGCATCAGGATCAGGACGGCCGGGATCCCGGCGATGAGCAGCATCGCCACGACCTCGAGGCTGCCGACGCGGCGCCCCCACCTGCCCTCGGTGCGCTCGGCGACGACCAGCGCCATGCCGAGGACCACCGCCAGCTTGGCGAGCTCGGAGGGCTGGATGGACATGCCGCCCACCTGCAGCCAGGACCGCGAGCCGTTGATCGTGGAGCCGGCCACCAGCACCAGCACCAGGCCCAGCACGCTCGCGAGGTAGGCCAGGGGCGCCAGGATGCGCACCCACCGGTGGTCGGTCGCGAGCACCGTCATCATCAGCACGAGACCGATGCCGACGTTGACGACCTGCTTGCGGAGGTAGGCCTGGGGGTCACCTCCCGTGAGGTCGTCCCGGGCCGAGGTGGCCGACCACACCAGCAGCGTGCCGAGCACCACGAGCGCCAGGGTGGCGACCATCAGCAGCCAGTCCAGGCCGGGGGCGCGCAGCGTGCTGCGCCCCGCTGCATGCCGGACGGGCGCGTGCCTCGCGGGTGCGTGCCGGGTCGTCGCCATGCCTCACTCCCCTGCCTTCGGCGGGACGATCGAGCCGTCCCGGGCGAACGTCGGCAGGGCCTTGGTCTGGACCGTGCCGGGGATCGCCGCGCGCTCGGGACGCACGGTGGTGCCGCGGACGCCGTACAGCGTCTCCCAGATGGTGCGGATCGCGTCGCCGGTCGATCCCGAGCCGGTGCCGCCCTGGCTGATCATCATCACCACGACGTAGTCCTCGGTGTACGACGCGACCCAGCCCGTGGACTGCTTGCCGTAGACCTCCGCGGAGCCGGTCTTGGCACGGATCCGCACCTGGTCGAGGGGGAAGTCGGTGAGCTTCCAGTTCATGGTGCCGCCCGGCAGGGCGACCCCGCGCAGGGCCTGGTCGATGAACCGGAGGTACTTCTGCGGGACGTCGACCTTCGCGACCGGGCGCGGGGCGATGCGACGCAGCACCGTGCCGTCCGGACTGACGAGCGCCTTGGCGACCGTGGGTGCGAACAGCGTGCCGCCGTTGCTCAGCGCACCGTAGGCGCGCGCGAGCTGGAGGGGGGTGACGATGGTGTCGCCCTGGCCGATCGAGAAGTTGACCGCGTCGCCCGCGCGGTAGGCGTACCCCTCGATGCAGAACTCGCGGGCGAACGTGTAGACGAAGTCACTGGTGTCCTCGGTCTGCGGCTTGTCGGCGATGCCGCAGTAGTAGTCCTTCATCGAGTCGTAGTAGGCCCGCTTCCACGGCCGGTCGGCGATCCGTCCCGGAGCCTCGCCGGGGAGGTCGATGCCCGTCCGGTCGCCGAAGCCGAACCTCTTCGCCTCCTCCACGAGCGGGTCGCGGGCGTCGACGTCCGCGACGTCGGACCCGAGGCGGCGCCAGAAGTCGTAGCCGATCCGGTAGAAGAAGGTGTTGCAGGAGACGGCCAGCGCCTGCGCGAACCCGATGTTGCCGTAGGCGCCCGACTCGTAGTTCTTGAACACCCGGTTGCCGACCTGGAACCCCGAGGAGCACGGCAGCGTCGTGTCCGTGCCGTAGCCGTTCTGGAGGGCGCCGGCGGTCATGAACGGCTTCCAGGTCGAGCCGGGGGCGAACTGCCCCTGGGTCGCCCGCGAGAGCAGCGGCGTCCCGGCCTCCTCCGAGTAGAGGCGCTCCAGCTCCTTCTCCGTGATGCCGCCGACCCACAGGCCCGGGTCGTACGTCGGCTGGCTCGCCATCGCGACGACGCGGCCGGTGCGGGCCTCCAGGACCACCGCGGCCCCGGCGTCGGCGGCGTACCTGCGGCCGGTCACCGGGTCGAGCGTCGCGCGCTGGGTGCGGATCGAGCGGGCCAGCTCGCGCTCGACCACGCCCTGCACCTGGGCGTCGATCGAGGTGACCAGCGTGTCACCCGGCGTGGACTCGACCACCGAGTCGTCGCCCAGCACCCGCCCCATCGAGTCGACGGCGACCCGGTGGTAGCCGGGCAGGCCGCGCAGCCACTCGTCGTACTGCTTCTCGACGCCGGCGCGGCCGACGGCGGAGGCGCCGTTGAGCGACCGGTCGTCGCGGTCGACCGCCTCGTCGTACTCCTGCTCGGTGATGGGGCTGAGGTAGCCCAGGACGTGGGCCAGGTTGACGCCGTGGGGGCGCGGGTAGGACCGCACGCTCTGCTGCTCGGCCAGCACCCCGGGGTAGTCCTCGGGCTGCTCCAGCACCCGGAGCGCGACGTCCTCCGGGACGTCCTCGGCCACCGGGACCGGCTGGTAGGGCGAGCCGTTCCAGCAGACGTCGGGGACGCTGCCGGGATCACCGCAGGTGACCAGGCGCTGCTCGACGGCCTGCGGCCGCTCCTCGACGACGACGGCGACCCGGCGCACCAGCTCTGCCGCCTGCCCGTCGCCGAGCTTGTCGAGGACGTTGCGGTCGACGGAGATCACCCAGGAGGCCCGGTTGGCCACCAGGGGCCGGCCCTGGTTGTCGACGATCAGCCCGCGCTGCGGCTGGACGACGATGTCGCGCACCGACTGGTCGGCGGCCTTGGCCTGGTAGGTCTCGCCGCCGATCACCTGGAGGTAGTAGAGACGCACGAACAGCGTCGCGAACAGCGAGAAGACCAGGGCCTGGACGACCACCAGCCGCAGCCGGCTGCGCCGGGATCCGCTCGCCGCCATCAGGTGGCCGCCCACTGCGGGCCCAGCCGCCCGAAGAGACGCATGAGCGGAGGCAGGACGAAGGGGGTCAGCAGCACGTCCCACAGGACCGCGACCAGCACCACCTGGAGCAGCCCGGTCACCGACGTCGCGGGATCGGAGAGCACCATCCCGGACAGCGCGAAGACCGAGGTCGCCGCGAAGGACGCCGCTGCGACGGTCCCGACGACGGCGAGGGCGGTGGGCCGCACGTCCTGGCGCACCCGCGCGGCGAGGAAGGCCACGATCGTCAGCGCCAGGGCCCAGCGGCCGGCGACGTGGTCGGCCGGCGGGGCGAGGTCGAGCGCGACCCCCGCGGTGAAGCCCAGCAGCAGGGCGAACGGCGCCTCGACCGTCAGCGCCGCCGCGACCACCACCAGCAGGCACAGGTTGGGCACGACGCCGTGCCAGGCGACGTGAGGGAACAGCGTGACCTGCAGGACGAGGGCGAGCGTGACCGCCACCAGGGCGACCGCCCAGCGCACGACGCTCACCGGGGTCCTCCCGGGAGTGCGAGCGACCTCGTGGGGTGGTTGATCGCGAGGATCACCTCAGGCTCCCGTCTGCCTCGATGACGGCGCGGTCGCTCGTCGTGCCGGAGGGGACCATCACCCCGACCACGTCGAGGGAGGAGAAGTCGACGTACGGCGCGACCACCGCCCGCTGGGAGGCCTCGCGCACGCTGCTGTAGACCTCGGTGATGCGGCCGATCGGCACGCCCCGCTCGTAGGGGCCGTTCTCGCTGCCCCACGTCACGACGGCGTCGTCGCGCGCCGGCACGACCGTGCCGTCCAGGAGCCGCAGGTCCAGGCCGGCGTCCTCGTCGAGCGATCCGCTGCCGGTGACGAACCCGACCTCGCTGCTGGAGCCGACCCGCCCGCCCACGGTGGACTCCGGGTCGGTGATGAGGAGCACGGTGGCGGTGGTGCGGGTGACGCGCAGGATCCGGCCGACCAGGCCGTCGTTGTTGACCACCGTCATGTCGGGGCCGAGGCCGGCGTCGGAGCCCGCGTCGATGGTGACGGTGAAGCTCTGCGACTGCCGAGACCCCAGCGCTACCACCCGTGCCGGCACCAGGGCGTGGCCGAGGTCCTCCGCGGCGGAGGTCAGCTCGTCGTACTGCTGGAGCCGGTTGCGGTCGACGCCCGCGGTCTGCACCTGCTCGCGCAGGTCGGCGTTGGCGGCCTCGAGGTCGCGCACCTCCTCGGCCAGGTCGCCCTTGCTGCGGAACCACGCGGGGACGGAGGTGAACGGCCGGACCGCGGTCGCCGCCGCCGACTGGGCGGGGCCGAACGCCTCGCCCACCGCGCGGCGGGCCGGCTCCAGGGGCGACGACTGGCCACCGGACACGTCGAGCGTGATCAACGTGACGCTGGCCAGCACCAGCGCGACGAGCAGCGAGCGCGGCGGACGGCTGCGCGCGTCGAGGCTGTCGATCCCCCGCCACCGCCGCTCGCGGTCGGGCCCACCCAGCGAACCCATCAGCACCTCCCCATCAGAAGCGCCGCGGGTCCGACACGAGCACCTGCTGGAGCGCCTCGAACTCCTCCACGCAGCGGCCGGCGCCGAGCGCCACGGAGGACAGCGGGTCCTCCGCGACGTGGACCGGCATGCCGGTCTCGTGGCGGAGGCGCTCGTCGAGGCCGCGCAGGAGGGCGCCGCCGCCGGTGAGGACGATGCCGCGGTCCATGATGTCGCCGGCCAGCTCGGGCGGGGTCTGGTCCAGGGTGCTGCGGACGGCGTCGATGATGTTGTGGAGCGGCTCCTCCAGGGCCTGGCGCAGCTCCGCGCTCGACACGACGACCGTGCGAGGCAGGCCCGAGACCATGTCGCGTCCGCGGATCTCCGCGTCCGGCTCCGTCGGCAGCGGGAAGGCCGACCCGAGCGACATCTTCATCTCCTCGGCCGTGCGCTCCCCGAGCATCAGGGAGTACTCCTTCTTCATCCACGCGATGATCGCCTGGTCGAGGTCGTCGCCCGCGGTGCGCACGGACAGGCTGGTCACGATGCCGCCGAGGCTGATCACCGCGACCTCGGTGGTGCCGCCGCCGACGTCGACGACCATGTTGCCCGTGGCCTCGTGGACGGGGAGCCCGGCACCGATGGCGGCGGCCATCGGCTCCTCCACGATGTAGACGCGGCGCGCGCCCGCCTGGTAGCCCGCCTCCTTGACGGCCCGCTGCTCCACCGCGGTGATCCCGCTCGGCACGCAGATGACCATCCGCGGCTTGGCGAAGTAGCGGCGCCGGTGCACCTGGTGGATGAAGTAGCGCAGCATCTGCTCGGTCGCCTCGAAGTCGGCGATGACGCCGTCCTTGAGCGGGCGGATCGCGGCGATGCTGTCGGGCGTCCGCCCGATCATCCGCTTGGCCTCGTGACCCACCGCCAGCACCTCGCCGGTGGTGGTGTTCATCGCGACGACGGACGGCTCGTCGAGCACCACGCCCTTGCCGCGGACGTAGACGAGCGTGTTGGCGGTCCCGAGGTCCACGGCCATGTCCCGGCCGATGAAGCTGTGTGCCATGCCGCAGGCGCCCTTGTGAGTTCGACGGTGGGGAAGGAGGACCCGCGCCGGGGCTGCTTCCCCGGTCACGCTCGGCCCATCGTCAGGGTAGGTAGCGCGCGCCTCGGTTCCCGGGAGGACACGCGCGGGCACGCCGTACGCCGTGGCGCTCCTGCCTCGAGTCCGTACGGCTCGTCGGAGTCCCCGCACATGCGGGGACTCCGTCACATGGTGGGTGTTGCAACCCCCACCAGGTGCAGGACTCGCCCACCCAGTGGGCCGACGCCGGTGCGGCGACCGACCTCGCCTCGCGGTTCGACCGCCTGGCCCCTCGCCTGAACCGTGAGCGAGCTCGCGGTCAGGCCGGGAGCTCGGGGAACCAGATGCCGATCTCGCGCTCGGCCGACTCCGGGGAGTCGGAGCCGTGCACGAGGTTCTGCTGCACCGGCAGGCCCCAGTCGCGGCCGAGGTCGCCGCGGATCGTGCCGGGGGCGGCCACCGTGGGGTCGGTCGCGCCGGCGAGCGACCGGAGCCCCTCGATGCAGCGCTCCCCCTCGACGACGACGGCGGCGACGGGGCCGGACAGCATGAACTCGACCAGGGGCTCGTAGAACGGCTTGCCCTCGTGCTCGGCGTAGTGGGCGGCCAGCAGCTCACGGGTCGCCGGACGCAGCTCGAGGGCGACGAGACGGTACCCCTTGGCCTCGATCCGCCGGAGGACCTCCCCGGTGAGGCCGCGGCGTACGCCGTCGGGCTTGACGAGGACGAGGGTGCGCTGGGTCATGCCCGGCAGCCTAGCGATCGGGCTCAGGCGTTCCCGGCGCGGTAGGCCTCCCACGCGGCCGCCCGGTCGCGCTCGATGCGGCGGCCGAGCAGGTCGGCGGTGGCCCAGAGAGCGGCGAAGACGGCGCCGAGCGCGAACATGACCCCGATGACGACCCCCAGGCCGACCGCCGCGACCTGGACGGCGTAGCCGAGCAGGTAGGCCCACTCCGCGCGGAGCATGCCCGCCAGCAGCAGGCACACGACGGCCAGCCCCAGCCCGACAGCCAGGGCGGTGCCCGTCGCGACGCCGGCGACGGTGATCAGGACCGGCGTCGTGAGCCCGAGGGTGATCGCCTCGAGGCAGAGGACGGCGGCGCACATGCCCCGGCGCGGCGACCGCTCGGTGTTGCCCTCGGGCGCGGTCGCCCCGGGGACTGCGGGATCAGGGACGGCGGGATCGGGGACGGCGGGCTCGCTCACGGGCGCCTCGTGATCAGCGCGCGGGCCTCGCCCACCGTCACGACCGACCCCGTCACGAGGACGGCGCCGGCGCCGATCGAGCTCTCGATCGCCTCCCCGGCCTCCGCGAGGGTGGCCGCACGGTCGATGGCGTCGGCGAGGTCGGGCACGACCGAGACCCGGTCCTCGCCGAAGATCGCCGACGCCGCCTCCCCCAGCGCGCGGGCCGACATCGAGCGCGAGGTGGAGCTCTGCGTGCAGACGACGTAGGTGAGGTGGGGCTCGAACGCCGCCAGGACGCCCTCGTGGTCCTTGTCGGCCATCACCCCGATCACGCCGACGAGCGGCGAGAAGGCGAAGGAGTCCTCGATGGCCGCAGCGGCAGCCTGGGCGCCGTGGGGGTTGTGGGCGGCGTCCAGCACGATCGTGGGGCTGCGGCGGACGATCTCGAGCCGGCCCGGCGAGGTGACGTCGGCGAACGCCGTCCGCACCAGGTCCTCGTCGAGCGGCTCGTCCCCGGTGAACGCCTCGACGGCCGCCAGGGCGACCGCGGCGTTCTGCGCCTGGTGGGCTCCGTAGAGCGGCAGGAAGACGTCGTCGTACCGCCCGCGCAGCCCCTGCAGCGAGACCAGCTGGCCACCGACCGCGGGCGAGCGCGAGACGACGCCGAACTCCATCCCCTCGCGGGCCACCGTCGCGCCCACCTCCGCGGCCCGCTCCAGCAGGACGGCGGCGACGTCTGGCGTCTGCTCCGCGAGCACGACGACCGAGCCCGGCTTGATGATCCCGGCCTTCTCCCGGGCGATCACGACCGGCTCGTCACCGAGGTAGCGCGCGTGGTCGACCGCGACGGGCAGCACCACCGCCACGTCGGCGTCGGCGACGTTCGTCGCGTCCCAGCCGCCACCCATGCCGACCTCGACGACGGCGACGTCGACCGGCGCGTCGGCGAAGGCGGCGTACGCCATCGCGACCATCACCTCGAAGAAGCTGAGCGGGTGCTCCTGCTCGGCGTCGACGAGGTGGGTGTAGGCCGCCACGTCGTTGAAGGCGCGGACGAAGGCCTCGTCGTCCAGCGGCTCCCCGTCGACGACGATCCGCTCGCTCATCTTCTCCAGGTGTGGGCTGGTGAACCGGCCGGTGCGCAGGTCACGGGCCCGGAGCAGGGTCTCGACCATCCGGCTGGTCGACGTCTTCCCGTTGGTGCCGGTGAGGTGGACGATCCCGTAGTGGCGCTGCGGCTCGCCGAGCAGCTCGGTGAACGCCGCGATCCGGTCGAGGGTCGGCTCCAGCCGTGTCTCGGGCCACCGGGACAGCAGGGCGTCCTCGACCTCGGCGAAGGTCTGGGCCATGCGGGGCGTCGCGGTGTCGTCGGCAGGGTCGGGGCTGGGCTCACTCATGTCCCTGCGAGTCTAGGGCCCGCCCGGGCCCGGATCAGCAGCGGACGACGCGCCGCCAGGGCTCGACCACCTCGAGGTGCCGTCCGTCCAGGGGCCGCTCCCGGAGCTGGTCCACGGCGTCGGCCCACCGCGGGTCGGCCGTGCCCGTCACGAACATCGCCGATCCCTGGTCGGCGTGGACCAGCCCGTACCGCTTCATCGCCACGACGATCGTGCGGGCGACCCCGTCGTAGCGGCGGGCGGGGAAGGACTTCTTCAACCGGAAGCGCAGGCCGTACGCCGGCAGGTCCCGCGCGGTGTTGCCCGACGGTCCGCAGTGGCGCGCCGGCCAGGTGTAGGCGTGCCGCGCCGTCGGCAGGGTGAACCGCAGCGCGTGCGTGATGGATCCGGACGCGGCCTCGTCGTAGTCGAGCAGCCCAGGGAGGATCGGCAGTCCCGCGGCATCGGCGGAGGTCCAGCCGGCCGGCCGGAGGCGGTGGGAGGACAGGTCCCACCGTGCGGCCGATGCGGCGCGCCAGGCGACGACCCGGCCCGACGCGTCCCGCACCCGCTCGGCGGCGTACAGCTCGAGCAGCTCGCAGGTCCCCCGGCGCACGGTGATGACGTGCCGGTCGCCCTCCCCGGGGTCGGGGTCCCCGGCGCTCCCGCCCTCGATCGCGGCGTCGGGGGGCGTGAACACCGGCCCGCGGTCGCTCTCGTCGCGGTAGTCCTCGCCGTCCACGCCGAACTTCAGCGGCAGGAGCGGCTGGTCCGCGTCGACCACGTTGACGGGGATCCCGTAGTGCTCCTCCGTCGTGCCGAGGTCGAGGTGGAGGTCGTGGCCGGCGGCCTGCCTCCCGACGATCGCGGACGACGCGCGCCAGACGGGTCTGCGGTCGATGCGCCGGTTCCACGGGTGGTCCGCCGGGAACACCTGGCACCCGCCGACGGCGTGCACGCCCGCGCGGGGCTCGACGTCCCGCTCGGGCGCCGCCGGCGCGGACGCCGGGACGGCGACCAGGACCGAGCAGGACGCGAGGAGGAGCGCCGCACGTCGCACCGTCCGAGACTAGGCCGGGCGACCGGTCCTGACGAGGTGCTCGGCCATCTCCACCACCGGCTCGTAGCCCAGGCCGGCGTAGATCCTGTTCGACGTCGGGTTGGCCTGGTCGGTGAACAGGCACATCCGGTGCCCCGCCTCCAGCCCGTGCCGGGTCAGCTCGCCGACGACGTACGACGCGATGCCACGCCCGCGGTGCTCCTTCGGTGTGTAGACCGGCCCGATCCGCGAGACGCCGTACGACGGCAGGCTGCGCCCGGTCAGGTGGGCGACCTCGCCGTCGGGAAGCTCCCACAGCCAGTCCTTGCCCTCGCGGATGCGGACCAGGGCGTCGTCGAGGGTGTTGTGCTCGCCTGCCGCGGCATCCGGGGCGCGGCCGGCCTGCTCGTCGGCCTCGGTGCCGAACCTGCGGTACCAGTCGTGGACGAGCCCTGCGTCGTCCTCGGTCGCCCGGCGCAGCCTCCCCTCGGGAGCGGCAGGCACGTCGACGGCCCGCGCCTCCCAGAGGCGGGTGTGCTTGTCCAGGACGACCGTGCCGTCCCACAGCCTCGCGGTCTCGTCGGCCAGGACCCGCGATCCGGGAAGAGCCCCGTTGGCGCCGCCGAGCAGCTCACCGCGATCGTGCAGGGCGGCCGCCAGGACGCAGGCCGCGTCCGGCGACATCGGCAGCGAGAAGGTCGGGTGCGGGGGGAACGGGGCCGTCCGCATCACCGCGCTGACCGGGCTCCCGTCGGCGCCGCGGATGACGACCCACCACCGCCGGAACGGCGCCCCGACGTGGGTCCAGGAGTCGCCGCCCTCGGCGACCTCCCGGGCCGCCCGCTCGGTCACGGTCGCGATCACGCTCCCGAGCACCGGGTCAGCGGCCAGCACCGGGCCGGCCGCGTCGAGGAACGCTGCGGGGTCGTCGAAGAAGTCCAGGGTCACCATGACGGAACGCTAGGTGGCCCGGCGTCGCACCCGGAACTGGTTTTCGCAGGTCGGAGGCCCGCTCCTACACTCAGCCGCATGACTGAGACCCCCGCGCACCCCGACCCGGACACGACGAGCACCGACCCGGGTGCCGTCGTCGTACCGGAGCGACCGGCGCTCGAGGGCCTCGAGGAGAAGTGGTCCGAGCACTGGCGGGCCGAGGACACCTACCGCTTCGACCGCACCCAGCCGCGCGCGTCCGTCTTCTCCATCGACACTCCCCCGCCGACCGTCAGCGGGTCGCTGCACGTCGGGCACGTCTTCTCCTACACCCACACCGACCTGGTGGCCCGCTACCAGCGGATGACCGGCAAGAGCGTCTTCTACCCGATGGGCTGGGACGACAACGGGCTGCCGACCGAGCGCCGGGTCCAGAACTACTTCGGCGTCCGGTGCGACCCGAGCCTGCCCTACGACCCCGGCTTCACCCCGCCGGAGAAGCCGGACGCCAAGAAGCAGGTCGCCGTCAGCCGGCCGAACTTCATCGAGCTCTGCGAGCGCCTCGTCGAGGAGGACGAGAAGGTCTTCGAGTCGCTGTGGCGCCGCCTCGGCCTCTCGGTCGACTGGAAGGAGACCTACACCACGATCGGCGACAAGGCGCGCCTCGTCAGCCAGACCGCCTTCCTCCGCAACTTCGCGCGCGGCGAGGCCTACCTCCAGGAGGCGCCCACGCTCTGGGACGTCACGTTCCAGACCGCCGTCGCGCAGGCGGAGCTCGAGGCCAGGGACTACCCCGGCGCCTACCACCGCGTCGCCTTCCACACGGTGTCCACCGACGGGGGCTCCGGCAGGCCGGTCCACATCGAGACCACCAGGCCCGAGCTCATCCCGTCCGTCGTGGCCCTGATCGCCCACCCGGACGACGAGCGCTACCAGGGGCTCTTCGGCACCACCGTCACCTCGCCCGTCTTCGGCGTCGAGGTCCCGGTGCTGGCCCACCCGGCCGCCGAGCCCGACAAGGGTGCCGGCATCGCGATGTGCTGCACCTTCGGCGACCTCACCGACGTCATGTGGTGGCGCGAGCTGCAGCTCCCGGTCCGCACCCTCATCGGCCGGGACGGCCGGATGCTGCGCGACACCCCGGAGTGGCTCTCGTCCGAGCGGGCCGCGACGGCGTACGCCGAGCTCGCGGGCAAGACGACCTTCAGCGCCCGTGAGGCGTTGGTCGCCATGCTGCGGGACTCGGGCGACCTCGACGGCGAGCCGACGCCGACCCAGCGGATGGCCAACTTCTACGAGAAGGGCGACAAGCCCCTCGAGATCGTCGCCACCCGCCAGTGGTACATCCGCAACGGCGGTCGCGAGGCCGACGTCCGCGCGGAGATGCTGGCGCGCGCCGCCGAGGTCGACTGGGTCCCGGCGCACATGAAGCACCGGTACGACAACTGGGTCGGGGGTCTCAACGGCGACTGGCTCGTCTCCCGCCAGCGCTTCTTCGGCATCCCGTTCCCCGTCTGGTACCCGCTCGACGAGGCCGGCGAACCGGACTACGAGCACCCCTACACCCCCAGCGAGTCCGAGCTGCCCGTCGATCCGTCGACGGACGCGCCCCGAGGCTTCACCGAGGACCAGCGCGGCAGGCCCGGAGGGTTCATCGGCGACCCGGACGTGATGGACACGTGGGCCACGTCGTCGCTGAGCCCCCAGATCGCGGGTGGGTGGACCACCGACGAGGACCTCTTCGACCGCGTCTACCCGTTCGACCTGTGCACCCACGCCCACGACATCATCCGCACCTGGCTCTTCAGCCGCGTGGTCCGTGCCCACTTCGAGCACCACTCCGCTCCGTGGCACACCGCGATGATCTCGGGCTTCATCGTCGACCCCGACCGCAAGAAGATGTCCAAGTCCAAGGGCAACGTCGTCGTCCCGACGGAGATCCTCGACAAGTACGGCGCCGACGCCGTGCGGTGGCGCGCAGCGCTCGGTCGTCCGGGCGCCGACTCGCCCTTCGACGAGACGCAGATGAAGGTCGGCCGCCGCCTGGCGATGAAGGTCCTCAACGCCTCCAAGTTCGTCCTGGGCAACGTGGGCGCCGCGGCGCTGACGCACAGCGCCGTGAGCACACCGGTCGACTGCGCCCTCCTGGGCCGCCTCGAGGCGGTGGTCCGCCGTGCGACCGAGGCGTTCGACGCCTACGACTACACCACGGCCCTCGAGGTCACCGAGAAGTTCTTCTGGGAGTTCTGCGACGACTACCTCGAGCTCGTCAAGGAGCGCGCCTACCGCACCGACGGCGGCCCCGGCACCGACTCCGCCAAGGCGACCCTGGCGATCGCGCTGCACGTCCAGCTGCGCCTGATGGCGCCGTTCCTGCCCTACGTGACCGAGGAGGTCTGGTCGTGGTGGCAGGAGGGCTCGATCCACCGGGCGTCGTGGCCGGTGGCCGCCGACCTCGGAGCCGCCGCGGCGGCCGACGCCCAGGTCCTCGACGCGGTCGCGGCGGCGCTGACCGGCATCCGGGGCGCGAAGTCCCAGGCGAAGGCCAAGATGCGCGCACCGCTGGCGCGGGTCGAGGTCTCCGGGCCGGCTGCCCTGGTGGAGGCGGCCCGGCTTGCCGAGGACGACCTGCGGGCCGTCGGCGACGTCGTCGGCGACCTGGTCTTCACCGCCCGCGACGACGCCCGCG
>CADCUM010000112.1 GCA_902805885.1 uncultured Nocardioides sp.
GCCTCGACCGACGGACCGCCCGCCTGGGTCACCGGCGCCGGCACCGACACCGGCGTCGCTGCCGACACCGGCGGCCGTGCCGACGCGGGCCCGCCGGCGGCCCCTGCGCCGAGCGAGAGCGACGGGTCGGGGCTGGCGGCCGCCCGGGAGGCGCTGTCGCAGG
The DNA here is from genome assembly GCA_902805885.1 of uncultured Nocardioides sp. GTDB lineage: Bacteria > Actinomycetota > Actinomycetes > Propionibacteriales > Nocardioidaceae > Nocardioides. The sequence continues at coordinate 164 of CADCUM010000112.1, forward strand.
CCCGCTCGTCCGAGCCGCGGCTCGACGACGCCCCACCCGCTCGCTCCGCCGACGACGACGTCGACCCCGACGACCCCGACGCCGAGACTGCGGCCCTCGACAGCGAGGCGCTGCTGAGCCAGGCGCTCGGCGCCCGGCTGATCGAAGAGATCACCCACGACTGACCCACCACTGGAGGACACCATGACGCAGAACCCGTTCGACGCCCTCGGAGGCGGCGGCTTCGACATGAACGCGCTGCTCCAGCAGGCGCAGCAGATGCAGCAGCAGCTCGAGGACGCCCAGTCGCAGCTCGCCGCCCAGACCGTCGAGGGCACCGTCGCGGGCGGGGCGGTGACGGTCACCGCCAACGGCGTCGGCGAGCTCGTCGGCGTCACGATCCGCGCCGGGGAGTTCGACGGCGCCGAGCCCGACGACCTCTCGGACCTGTCCGACCTGATCGTCGCCGCCTACCGCGACGCCCGCGCCAAGTCCGAGGCGCTCGCCAGCCAGGCCATGGGTCCCCTGACCGAGGGTCTGGGCGGTGCCGGTGGTCCGGCCCTGCCCGGGCTCGGCTGAGGGCCGACCTTGTACGAGGGCGTGGTCCAGGACCTCATCGACGAGCTCGGCCGGTTGCCGGGGGTGGGGCCCAAGAGCGCCCAGCGGATCGCGTTCCACCTGCTCCAGGCCGAGCCCGCCGACGTACGCCGGCTGGCCGACGTGCTGGTCGAGGTGAAGGCGAAGGTCAAGTTCTGCTCGACGTGCTTCAACGTCAGCGAGGACGAGCAGTGCCGGATCTGCCGCGACCCGCGGCGCGACCCCGCGCTGCTCTGCGTCGTCGAGGAGTACAAGGACGTCGTGGCGATCGAGCGCACCCGCGAGTTCCGGGGGCGCTACCACGTGCTGGGCGGGGCCATCTCGCCGATCGACGGGATCGGGCCCGACCAGCTGCGCGTCCGCGAGCTGATGATGAGGCTCGCCGACGGAGCGGTCACCGAGGTCATCCTGGCCACCGACCCCAACCTCGAGGGCGAGGCGACGGCGACCTATCTCACCCGGATGCTGCGGCCCATGGGGTTGCGCGTGACGCGGTTGGCTAGTGGACTGCCTGTGGGAGGCGACCTCGAGTACGCCGATGAGGTGACGCTCGGACGTGCGTTCGCCGGGAGGAGATCCGCAGATGACTGACCAGGTGGACACCGTGGAGTTCGACCGCGAGGGCTTCGCGGTCCAGATCGCCGACCAGGTCGAGAGCTTCCTGCTCGTCCTGCGGGCGATCGCGCGGGAGGGCAACGGCGCCCAGGCGATCTCGTTGCTGCTCCTCGAGATCAGCCAGGTGCTGCTCGCAGGCGCGCGGCTCGGGGCACAGCTCGACTTCACGCCGCGGGAGGAGTACCAGCCCGACGTCGGCCCTGAGCCCGACATCGACGACCTGCGGATGCGGCTCGCGGAGATGCTCGACAGCGTCGACACCTACAGCTTCGTCTTCGACCCCTACCTCCCCGACGTGGTGCAGAGCCAGCTCTCCGACGACCTCGCCTCGATCGCGGTCGACCTCGACAACGGTCTGCGCCACTTCAAGTCCGGGGACGTCGAGGAGGCGCTGTGGTGGTGGCAGTTCTCCTACGTCAACAACTGGGGCAACCTCGCGGGAGCAGCGCTCAACGCGCTGCTGACCGTCGTCGCGCACGACCGCTTCGACACCGACTTCGACGCGACCGTCCAGGCCCTCGCCGTCGCGGATGAGATGCTCGAGGGGACGCCTGCGGCGCAGCCGTAGAATCGCTGACCGGGGCCGCGCGGCAGTGACGCCGCGGCCCGGACAGCCACCTCCGACTCCCGAGGACCAATCGTGGGCATTGTCGTGCAGAAGTACGGCGGCTCCTCGCTCGCCGACGCCGACGCCATCAAGCGCGTCGCGCGGCGGATCGTGGAGATCAAGAAGGCCGGGAACGACGTCGTGGTCGCCGTGTCCGCCATGGGTGACACCACCGACGACCTCTACGACCTCGCCAACGGGGTCTCCCCGCTGCCGCCGGCGCGCGAGATGGACATGCTGCTCACCGCCGGCGAGCGGATCTCGATGGCGCTCGTCGCGATGGCGATCAGCGACCTCGGCTACACCGCGCGCTCCTTCACCGGGTCGCAGGCCGGCGTGATCACCGACGCGGTGCACGGCAAGGCCAAGATCATCGACGTCACGCCGGGCCGGATCACCGAGGCCCTCGGCGAGGGCCACATCGTGATCGTCGCGGGCTTCCAGGGCGTCAGCGCCGACACCAAGGAGATCACCACCCTGGGTCGCGGGGGCACCGACACCACCGCGGTGGCGCTGGCGGCGGCGCTGGAGGCGGACGTCTGCGAGATCTACACCGACGTCGACGGGGTGTTCACCGCCGACCCGCGGATCGTCCCGTCCGCCCGCAAGCTCGACCGGGTGTCGTACGAGGAGATGCTCGAGCTCGCCGCCTGCGGCGCGAAGATCCTCCACCTGCGCTGCGTGGAGTACGGCCGCCGCTACGGCATCCCCATCCACGTCCGTTCGTCGTTCAGCCGGCTCGAGGGGACCTGGGTCGTCGACGACCCGGCCCGGGACGAGACCGCCCAAGGAGAAACTGTGGAACAGCCCATCATCGCCGGAGTCGCCCACGACCGGAGCGAGGCCAAGATCACCGTCGTCGGCGTCCCCGACAAGGTGGGTGAGGCGGCCCGCATCTTCGAGGCGCTGGCCGACGCCCAGATCAACCTCGACATGATCGTGCAGAACGTCTCGGCCGCGGCGACCAGCCTGACCGACATCTCCTTCACGCTGCCCCGCAGCGACGGGCAGACGGCGATGACCGCGCTGGCGCGCATCCAGGCCGAGGTGGGGTACGACAAGCTCCTCTACGACGACAAGATCGGCAAGATCTCGCTGATCGGGGCGGGCATGCGCTCCCACCCCGGCATCACCTCGAAGTTCTTCGCGGCGATCGCGTCCGCGGGCGTCAACATCGAGATGATCTCCACCTCCGAGATCCGGATCTCCGTGATCGTGGACGAGAAGGACGTCGACGACGCCGTGCGGTCCACGCACACCGCCTTCGACCTCGACGCCGACGAGGTCGAGGCCGTGGTCTACGGGGGGACCGGACGATGACCCGCGCTGTGGACATCGGCATCGTCGGCGCGACCGGCCAGGTGGGCGTGGCGATGCGCCAGATCCTGCTCGAGCGGGACTTCCCGGTGGGCGAGGTGCGCTTCTTCGCCTCGGCCCGCTCGGCCGGCACGGTCCTGCCGTTCGGTGACCGCGAGGTCACGGTCGAGGACGCCGCCACGGCGGACCCCGCGGGTCTCGACGTCGCGCTGTTCTCGGCGGGCGCCACCACCTCGCGGGCGCACGCCCAGCGGTTCGTCGACGCGGGCGTCATCGTGGTCGACAACTCCAGCGCCTTCCGCAAGGACCCGGAGATCCCGCTGGTCGTCTCCGAGGTCAACCCCGGTGCGATGGAGGACGTGATCGCCGCCGGCCGCGGCATCATCGCGAACCCCAACTGCACGACGATGGCCGCGATGCCGGTCCTCAAGCCGCTGCACGACGAGGCCGGGCTGACCCGGCTCGTCGTGAGCTCCTACCAGGCGGTCTCCGGCTCCGGCGTCGCCGGCGTCGAGGAGCTGGCCACCGGCGTCGAGGCGGCCGGGGACAAGGCACGGGAGCTGGCGTACGACGGCACCGCGATCGCATTCCCCGAGCCGGTGAAGTACGTCGAGCCGATCGCCTACAACGTGCTCCCGCTCGCCGGCTCGATCGTCGACGACGGGCTGAACGAGACCGACGAGGAGCAGAAGCTCCGCAACGAGTCGCGCAAGATCCTCGGCCTCCCCGAGCTGCTGGTCTCGGGCATCTGCGTCCGGGTCCCGGTCTTCACCGGCCACTCCCTGGCCGTCAACGCCGAGTTCGAGCGGCCGATGACGCCGGAGCGGGCGCGCGAGCTCCTGGCCGGTGCGCCCGGCGTCGAGCTCGACGAGGTCCCGACGCCGTTGAAGGCGGCCGGCAGGGACCCGTCGTACGTCGGCCGGCTGCGGCAGGACCCGGGCGTGGCCGGCGATCGTGGGCTCGCGATGTTCATCAGCAGCGACAACCTCCGCAAGGGGGCCGCGCTCAACACGGTGCAGATCGCCGAGCTCGTCGCAGCCCGCCTCGGCGGCCAGATCTAGAGCCGGGTGGGCGCGGGCTCGTCGTCGTTCTGGACGACGCGCGTGGTGACCCACCAGGAGAGGGCGTACGCGAGCGCCGCCACCACCGGGACGACGAGCACCATCCACCAGCTGAAGATCGCGTCGGTGAAGAAGACCAGCAGCAGCACGGCCATGACGCCGACGGCGAGGAGGCTGGTGCTGCCGGCGTCGGGCACGTCGAAGGCGCGCAGCAGCAGGCCTCCGAGGTAGGCCAGGACGGCCAGGATCGCGAGGAGGACGAGGAAGCCGGGTCCGTCGCCGCAGGACGCCGTGCCCCGCGCTGCCTCGCACCCCTGCGAGGCCAGCCGGACGAGGAGCACGCCCAGCGCTCCGATCGCGGCACCCGTGGCCAGTGCCGCCGTGACACCGGTGAGGGCAGGGAGCTCCGGGGTACGGCGACGGCGCGAGTCGTCGGCGCGCGCGGGCGGGGTCTCCTGGACCGGGCGCGCGGGCGCGACCAGCGGGGGCGCCGCGGCAGGTCGGACGGGCGCGGCCTCCTGCACGGGCCGAGCCGGCGCGGTCTTCTGGACCGGTGGGGCCGGCGCGGTCTTCTGGACCGGTGGGGCCGGCTGGGCCCTCTGGACCGGCCGGGCGGGCTGGGTCTTCTCGACAGGGGGAGCCGGAGCCGGGGGTGCGGGGGCCGGGGGTGGTGCCGGCGTGTCCGCCTCGGCAGCGGCGCGGCGCTTGCGCCGTCCGAAGCGGAGGGACGGCATCTCGAGCGAGGGACCGTCGCCGGGGGTGCCCTTGTCGTCTGCCATGGCGGAAGTGTGCCACGGAGCGGCCGCGTCCCCCGGGCATCCACTCCGCTCAGGCGGACACGGCCCCCGCGACGTCGTACGCCTCCCGCGCCGCGATGACGTCGTCCATGTGGGACTCCGCCCAGGTCTTGAACTGCAGGACCACGGTGTGCAGCGAGGCGCCCAGCGGGGTCAGCTCGTAGTCGACGCGCACCGGGACCGACGGCGTGACCTCACGGGTGAGCATGCCGTCGCGTTCCAGCTTGCGCAGCGTCTGGGTGAGCATCTTCTGGCTCACCCCGGCGAGCCGGCGTGCGAGCTCGGAGTAGCGCTGCGGACCCTCGGCGAGGCTGGCGAGCACGAGGGTGACCCACTTGTCGCTGATGCTGTCGAGCAGCTGCCGGCTCGGACAGGCGGCGACGTAGGCGTTGTAGGCCATCTTGGCCTCGGCACGCTGCTGGGCGGCGGTCTTCGTCGGCATGGCACTCCCTCGATAGTTACGCACTTTCAGGTACGTACTTCCCATTAGAGAGTACCTCCCCCGAGGATTGCTGTCACCACACAGCAACGAGGAAGAGGAACGAACATGCGCGTCATCGTCACCAACGGCTCCACCATCGAGATCCAGGAGCGGGCCGTTCCCGAGCCCGCAGCGGGCGAGGTCCGGATCGCCGTCCGGGCCGCGACCGTCAACCCGGTCGACTCCTACTGGGCCGACGGCCTGCTGCACCAGCACGGCATCGTCGCCGAGGGCGCGTGGGTCGGCCTCGGCTGGGACGCGGTCGGCACCGTCGACGCCGTGGGAGACGGAGTGACGGGCCTCGCGGTCGGGGACCTGGTCGCAGGCACCCACACGACCTTCGGCACGGCCGTCGGTGCGCTGGCCGAGCAGATCGTGCTGCCCGTGGAGCACGTCACCGCCGTGCCACACGGCCTGTCGGCGGTGGAGTCCGCGGCGGTCGGCATGAACTCCCTGACCGCTGCGCAGGCCCTCGACCTGCTGGGACCGGCCGACGGTCGTACGTTGCTGGTGACGGGTGCCGCGGGTGCTCTGGGCGGCTTCGTGACGGAGCTCGCGGTGCGCGCCGGCTGGGACGTCACAGGGCTCGCCCGCGACTCCGACGCGGAGTTCGTGAAGGCCCGCGGCGCCGACCTGGTCACCGCGGTGGACGGGGCGACGTACGACGCGGTCATCGACGCGGCGGCGATGCAGGAGGCCGTCCTGCCGGCCGTCGCGCCCGGCGGCTCGGTCGTCGGTGTGCTGGGGGTGGCGCCCCTGCCTGAGGGGCTGGACCGCACGGTGCACACGGTCGGCGTGCGACCCGATGGTCAGCGCCTGGGCGAGCTGCTGGCGCTGGCTGTCGACGGCGCGCTCACGCCCCGGGTGCTGAGCACGGTGGCGTTCTCACGAGCACCCGAGGCGATTGTCGCCAGTGCGGAGGGCGGACGTCGCGGCCGGCACGTCGTCGTACCGGACTGACCGCCTCAGAACTGACGAGACCCGGACCCACTCGGTGGGTCCGGGTCTCGTCGATGTCCTGCGACATCACCGGGTCGGGCTGACAGGATTTGAACCTGCGGCCTCCTCGTCCCGAACGAGGCGCGCTACCAAGCTGCGCCACAGCCCGATGCCCGACCGTGGCCGGGCAACGTCGGCGAGCATACCGGAGCGCCGCGAGCGGCCCGAAATCGCCTCAGGACTGGGGGACCAGGGTCATCAGGGTCGCCTCGGGGCGGCAGGCGAGGCGGAAGCGGACGTACGGGTTCGTCCCGATCCCCGCGGACACGTGCAGCCAGGCCGATCCGGGGTCCCCTGGCGAGGAGCCGGCGGGGTGGCGGTGCAGCCCGCGGACCCGGGCGGGCTCGAGGTCGCAGTTGGTCGTGAGCGCGCGACCTCCCGGGAGGCACACCTGTCCGCCGTGGGTGTGCCCGGCGACCACCGCGTCGTACCCGTCGGCGGCGAACTGGTCGAGGACGCGGAGATACGGCGCGTGCGTCACCGCCAGGCGGAGGTCGGCGCCCGGGTCGGCAGGTCCCGCGACCGCGGCGAGGTCGTCGTACTGCAGGTGCGGGTCGTCGACGCCGACGAAGGCGATGCGCGTGCCGCCCACGGTGAGGCGCCCGGCCCGGTTGGTGAGGTCGAGCCAGCCGGCGTCACCGAACCGGCGCTTGAGGTCGGGCCAGGGCAGCTGGCCGTTCTTCGTGGCGCGTCGGCCGTCGTCGGGCAGGAGGTAGCGCACCGGGTTGCGCAGACCCGGCGCGAAGTAGTCGTTGGAGCCCAGGACGTAGACGCCGGGCACGTCGAGCAGGCCCCCGAGCGCGTCCGTCACGACGGGGACGGACCGCAGGTGGGCGAGGTTGTCGCCGGTGTTGACGACCAGGTCGGGGGCGAGCGCCGCCAGGCCGCGCAGCCACTCCTGCTTGGCCCGCTGGTCCGGCGTCATGTGGATGTCGCTGAGGTGCAGCACCCGCAGCGGAGCGTGGCCGGCGGGCAGCACCGGCACCGTCACCCGACGGAGCGTGTACTGCCGGGCCTCCCACGCGGCGTACGCCGCCAGCCCGGCGCCGGCCGCGACGACCGCCTCCGCGGAGCGACGGACAAACGGGGGGAGAGGCACCGGGCAAGGCTGCCACAATGGGGGCATGAGTGCCCTCAAGGACCGCCTGCGCGCCGACCTCACCACCGCCATCAAGGCGCGGGACGAGCTGCGCTCCTCCACGCTGCGGATGGTGCTGACCTCCATCACCAACGCCGAGGTCGCCGGCAAGGAGGCCCGTGAGCTCTCCGACGATGACGTGATCGGGGTGCTGTCCGTCGAGGCCAAGCGGCGTCGTGAGGCGGCCGTGGCGTTCGAGGAGGGCGGCCGGGCCGAGATGGCCGCCAAGGAGAAGGCCGAGGGCGAGGTGCTCGCCGAGTACCTCCCCGCCCCCCTGGACGAGCGGGAGATCGAGGCCATCGTCTCCGCGGCCATCGAGAAGGTCGGCGCCGCGGGCGAGGGCATGCGCGCCATGGGCAAGGTGATGGGCGTCGTCACGCCGCAGGTGAAGGGCCGCGCCGACGGTGGCGCCGTGGCGGCGGAGGTACGGCGCCAGCTCGGCTGAGAGCCGGTCGGCGCCGCGGGGTCAGGGCGACTTGCCCTTGTCCCGCCCCTTGGCGTTGCCGTTGCCGTTCCCGTTGCCGTTGCCGTTGCCGCGGGTCGTGCTGGTGGTCGTGCCGACGCTCGTCCGCTCGGAGGTCTCCTCGGCGTCGTCGCCACCGCCACCGCCACCGCCGCCGCCACCGCCGCGACCACCACCACCGCCACCACCCGGCTTCGGGACGGAGCCCGTCGAGGGGTAGAGCACCACGGTGTCACCGCTGCTGAGCGAGCTGCCGGCAGCCGGGGAGGTCTCGGCCACCAGCCCCGCGCCCAGCTCGGAGCTCACCTCGGCCCCCACGAGTGCGTTGAAGCCGGCCGCCGCGAGCGCCGCCGTGGCCTCGTCGACGCTCTGGCCGGTGACGTCGGGGACGGTCGCCAGGACGCCGCTGATCTCGTCGCCCGGGGGCGGCTGGAAGTCCTCGTAGGCGAGCTTCGGCGAGATGGCCGCCATCGAGTCGCCCCAGATCGGGCCGGCGACCGTGGAGCCGAAGGCGTCGGCGTAGTAGATGCCGCCGATGGTGGTGCCGCTGAGGCTGGTCGGGACGCCGAACGAGTTGGCACCGGCGACCATCACCGCGGTGGACATCGTCGGGGTGTAGCCGGCGAACGACACGGCGCGGTTGTTCTGGTTCGTCCCCGTCTTGCCGGCGGACGGCTTGTCGATCGCGATGTTCTGACCGAACCCGCCGGGCTCCATGACGCCGCGGAGGACGTCGTTGACCGCGTCGGCGGTGGCGCCCGGCATGACCTGCTGGCACTCGCTGCCGAACTGCTTCATCGAGGCGCCCTCGGCGTCGAGGACCTCCGTGACGGGCTGGGACTCGCAGTGGAAGCCACGTGCCGCGAACGTGGCGTACGCCTCGGCGAGCTCGAGCGGGCTGCTGTCGGAGACGCCCAGGATCCAGGACGGCACCTTCTGGAAGTCAGGGACCTCGACGCCCATGTCCTCGGCGAGCTGGAGCGGCTCGCACATCCCGGTCATCACCTCGAGCTGGGCGAAGAACGTGTTCACCGACTTCTGCGTGCCGGAGTAGAGGTCATGGGTCTCGGTGACGTCGGACGTCGAGTTCCCCACGGTCCAGCCCTTGGCGTCACCGGCGTAGGGGCCGTCGCAGGTCTCGAACTCCTCGTCCGGGATGTTCATCTCCACCGGGGCGGTGATCTGGGTGCTGAGCGGGATGCCCTGGTTGATCGCGGCGGCCAGGACGAACAGCTTGAACGTCGATCCGGCCTGGAAGCCGTTGGCGTCGCCGTACTCCTTGGGCACCGTGTAGTTGAGGTAGGTCTCACCGCCCGGCTTGTCCTTGCCCATGGGCCGCGACTGCGCCAGCGCCTTCACGTAGCCGGTGCCGGGCTCGACCATCGCGAGCGCGCCGATCGCCTGGTCGGTGGGGTAGACGTGGGCGGCGACGGCGGTGTCGGCGGCCTTCTGCATGTCCATGTCGAGCGTCGTGCGGATGGTCAGACCGCCGTTGTTGAGCAGCGTGCGCCGCTCCTTGGGGGTCTTGCCGAGCGCCTTGTCCTTGAGGAGCCAGGCGACGACGTAGTCGCAGAAGAACGGCGCCTGCGACTGCTGGCAGCCGTTGGGGGCCTTCTCGAGGTCGAGCTCGAGCTTGCGACCCTTGAGCTTCTCGGCCTGAGCCTCGGTGATCGCACCACGGCGGGCCATCGTGTCGAGGACGACGTTGCGGCGGCTGGTCGCGCGCTCGGGGTAGTCGGTGGGGTCGTAGCCGACCGGGTTCTTCACCAGGCCGGCCAGCGTCGCCGACTCGATGACGTTGAGGTCCTTGGCGTTCTTGGAGAAGAAGTGACGGGCGGCGGACTGCACGCCGAACGCGCCGTCGCCGAAGTAGGCGATGTTGAGGTAGCGCTCGAGGATCCAGTCCTTGGAGTAGTTCTTCTCGAAGGCGATCGCGTAGCGCAGCTCGCGGATCTTGCGGGCGTACGTCTCCTCGGTGGCCGCGGCCCGCTCCTTCGCGGAGTCGGCCTGGTAGAGCAGCGTCTGCTTCACCATCTGCTGGGTGATCGAGGAGCCGCCCTGCACCTGGCCGCCCGAGGCCTGGTTGGTGAGGAACGCGCGGAGCGTGCCGCGCAGGTCGAGCGCACCGTGCTCGTAGAAGCGGTAGTCCTCGACCGCGACGATGGCCTTGACCATCTTGCGGGAGATCTGCGTCAGGGGGACGTTGATCCGGTTCTGGTCGTAGAGCGAGGCGATGAGGTTGCCGTTGACGTCGTAGATCCGGGTCTTCTGGGACAGGTCCTCGGCCTCGAGCTCCTCGGGGAGGTTGACCATCCCCTGGCTGACGTCCTTCGCGGCGACGCCCATGACTCCGGCGAACGGGATGGCGAGGCACGCGGCGAGCACGCCCATCACCACGGCGACGGCGGCCATGACGGCGAGGTGCGAGGCGATCCGACCGGCGGGACGCTGGTCGTGGGAGGAGCTGGACATGGCCTCCAATGTACGGGAGGTCCTCTACCACCACTGCTTCTCGGGCGCTGGCGTCTAGTCAGAATGGACTACTCGATTTGGTCCCCATGGTCCTGTCTAGCCCGCGGGAACTCCTTTAACTTTTTCACAACGAGCGAGGATGGCCGCTATGGGGGCGGCCGACCAGCTCAACAGAGTCAGGACAAGCACATGTGGGTCGAGGACTGGGCGTCACGGGCAGCATGCAAGAGCGACACGCCGGACATGCTGTTCGTCCGCGGTGCCGAGCAGAACAAGGCCAAGCTCGTCTGCGGCGGGTGCCCCGTCAAGACCGAGTGCCTGGCCGAGGCCCTCGACAACCAGATCGAGTGGGGCGTGTGGGGCGGCATGACCGAGCGTGAGCGCCGGGCCCTCCTCCGCCGCAAGCCCAGCACCTCCTGGCGCAACGTGCTCGAGACCGCCCGCACGGCGCAGGTCGAGTCCCGCACGATCACCACCGCCTGACGCTCAGGGGTCGACGAGGTCGGCAGCGAGCAGCCGCCCGATCTCCCGGAGCCCGGTGAGGTCGTGGACGTCGGTGGCCATCGCCGGCACCACCGCCGTCGGGACGCGCGGGTGGGCGACGGCGAACCGCTCGCGCAGCCGGGCCTCACGCTCCACCATCCGCACGCGATCGGCGTGCAGCCGGAGCATCCCCGCCGTCAGTGATGCGGGGTCGCGCTCCCGCAGCCGGTCCGCCACGGCGATCGCCTCCTCCGCCGACAGGTCGGCGAACGGCTTCGGCGTCGCCCGGTTGACCACCAGGCCCGCGAGCGGCATGCCGTCGTCGGTGAGCCGGTCCACGAAGTAGTCGGCCTCCCGGAGCGCGTCGGGCTCCGGCGCGGCGACGACCAGGAACGCCGTACCGTCGGCCTGCAGGAGCGCGAACGTCGTGTCCGCCCGCTGGCGGAAGCCGCCGAACAGGGTGTCGAACGCCGCGACGAAGGTCTGCATGTCGCGCAGGACCTGCGCGCCCAGGACCTTGGTCAGCGCGCCGGTCACCACGGACAGCCCGGCCGTCATCAACCGCGCGGGTCCGCGTGCCGGGGCGAGCAGCAGCCGGATGAACCGCCCGTCGAGGAAGCTCGAGAGCCGCTCCGGGGCGTCGAGGAAGTCCAGCGCCGACCGGGACGGCGGCGTGTCCACCACGATGAGGTCGTGGGTGCCCTCGGCCCGCGCCTGCCGGTGGACCTGGCCGAGCTTCTCCATCGCCATGTACTCCTGCGTCCCGGCGAAGGAGCTCGACAGCGCGATGTAGAAGGGGTTCTCCAGGATCTGCTTCGCCTTCTCCGGGCTGGCCTGGCTCTCGACCACCTCGTCGAAGGTGCGCTTCATGTCCAGCATCATCGCGTCGAGGGAGCCCGGCCCCTGGACCCCGGAGACGGGCCGCGGGGTGTTGTCGAGCCGCTCGATCCCCATCGACTGCGCCAGGCGTCGGGCGGGGTCGATCGTCAGCACGACGACCTTGCGCCCGCGCTCGGCCGCCCGGAGCGCCAGCGCCGCGGACGTGGTGGTCTTGCCGACGCCACCCGACCCGCAGCACACGATGATGCCGGTGGTCGGGTCGTCGAGCAGGGCGTCGACGTCCAGCCGCGGCGCCCTCATGCCAGCCCCTGCTCCCGCATGATCGCCGCCAGCTCCAGCAGCGCGCCCCGGTCGATGCCCCCGGCGAGCCGGGGCAGGTCGTACGTCGGCACGCCGAGCCCGGCGACGACGGCGTGCTGGGCGTCCTCCAGCGCGCGTCGTACGGCGTGGTCGCGCGCCTCGGCGACCAGCGAGTCGACGAGCTCGCGCGTGACGCCCGCCGTGGCGCGGGTGAGCTCCTCGGCGATCGCCGTCCGGTCGACGTCACCGGTCCGCACCTCCTCCAGCGCGCCCGGCCCGAGGTCGCGCGGACGCACCAGGTTGACCACGACGCCCCCCACGGGCAGGCCGGCCGCCCGGAGCTCGGCGATGCCGTCGGCGGTCTCCTGCACGGGCATCTCCTCCAGCACGGTCACCAGGTGCACGGCGGTCCGGGGTGAGCGCAGCAGCGCCATCACCTTGTCGGCCTGCGCCTTGATCGGACCCACCCGGGCCAGCCCGGCCAGCTCGGAGTTGACGCCGAGGAACTGCGCGATGCGACCGGTCGGTGGGGCGTCGAGGACGATCGCGTCGTAGGTGTTGGCGTCCTTGTTGCGGGCGTTGCGCTGGGCCGCCTCGAAGACCTTCCCGGTCAGCAGCACGTCGCGGACGCCGGGCGCGATCGTCGTCGCGAAGTCGATGACGCCGAACCGGTCGAGCGCCTTCCCGGCGCGCCCGAGCTTGTAGTACATGGCGAGGTACTCCAGCAGCGCCGACTCGGGGTCGATGTGCAGCGCGTGCACCTGGCCGGCGCGACCACCCGCGTCCGGGAGGCCCCGAGCGAGCCTGCGCTCGGCGTAGGGCAGCGGGTCGACGTCGAACATCCGGGCGATGCCCTGGCGTCCCTCGACCTCGCACAGCAGCACCGAGCGGCCCGACCCGGCCAGCGCCAGGGCCAGGGCGGCGGCGACGGTCGACTTGCCGGTGCCGCCCTTGCCGGTCACGACGTGCAGCTGCACCCGGGGCCAGTCGCTCACCCCGCCACCCTAGTCAGGCCCGCCTGGGGGGACCTGTCTGGGCAAAGCCCGCCCGCGGTGGCGTGATCGGCCCCACAATGGGTCCATGGAGGCCCGGGGGGAGACCGTGGACGACGCGTTCGTCCGCGAGGTGAACCGCCTCGTGGAGCGGGCGCAGGTGGGCCACGCCCCGGAGGTCCTGGAGACGGTGGAGTCCCGGCTGCGGGAGCTGGGCAACGGGTCCATCCAGGCGGGTCCGGCGGGTCTGCACTTCGCGCGTGCCATCGCGCTGATGTACGACGACGACGCCGCGTCGTTGGCGGCGCTGGAGGACATGCTCAAGGCCGCCGTGCGCGAGAACTCCCAGGGGTGGCGGGCGTGCGCCCTGGCCACCCGGGCCGGTCAGAAGCTCGTGCTGGGAGAGCAGGACCCCGCGCTGTACGACGTCGAGGCCGTGCTCGCCGACCTGACCGCCGCGGAGGCCGCGCTCGAGATCAGCACCGAGGGCGGCTACATCGCCAGCTGCGCCCACGTGGCGATCGCCCTGGGCTACACGCCGCTGCGCCTGTACGAGCTCGCTGTGCCGCACCAGGAAGCGGCCTACCGCATCAGCGTGGCCACAGCCGGCCGCGGCGACGCCACCCCGGTGATGTGGCTGCTCAACCTCACGAGCCTGCACCTGCAGTGGGCCCTCGAGCTCTACCGGGTCGGCCTGGACCGCGAGGCCGAGCAGCACAGCGCGCTGGCCCACGAGCACGCCGCTGCGGCCCTCGCCCGCGTCGGCGACGACGAGGAGTCCATCTGGCTGGCGCCGTGCCAGCTGTTCGAGGCCGCGGCGCGCACGGACACACCCGAGCCGAGCGGTGCCGTGGAGGTGATCGAGCGACTGCTGCCCGTGGTGCGGGAGCTCGGCGAGGCGCACGAGCACCTGCTGGCGGTGCCGTACCTCGCCGTGGCGCTCCTGCGTGCAGGGCGACGCGCCGAGTCCTTGGGGGTCATCCAGCACGCCATGGCCGAGGTCCGTCCCCAGGACCGCGGGCAACCGACGTACCTCTCCCTCGCCCACACCTACGCCCTCCTGCTCACGAGAGAGGGCTCCGAGGCGACCCAGGCGGGCGCCCGGGCCGCGCTCGAGTACGGCGACGCGTTGGCGGCCGCCGCCTGGCGCCAGCGGCAGCGGACCCTGGACGCCGCGAAGACGATGCGCGCCTTCGCCCAGCTCCAGGCGGAGCACGAGCAGATCAGGCGTGCCGTGGAGACCGACGCCCTGACCGGGGTGGCCAACCGTCGCGCGTTCGACCGGCACGTGGAGGCGTACGCCAGCGGCGACGACGACCGCGGCCGGGTCGCCGTGCTCTTCATCGACCTCGACGAGTTCAAGGAGGTCAACGACAGCCTGGGCCACGCCGTCGGCGACACCATGCTGCAGGGCATCGCGCAGGCGATCGCCGGCAACGCCCGTGAGGACGACCTCATCGCCCGGATCGGCGGCGACGAGTTCGCGGTGCTGCTCCCGGGCGCGGGCACCGAGGACGCCGAGCGTGCCGCCCGGCGCATCATCGACGCGGTCCGTGACGTGCCGCGCCTGCCGTCGGTGAGCATCGGCGGCGCCGCGGGGCCGGCCCGCGACGTGCGGGCGACCATCGTCCGTGCCGACGACGCGATGTATGTCGCCAAGCGGGGCGGACGCGACCAGCACCACGTCGCGGCCGGCGTCTCCGCCTGAGCAAGTCCCCCACCATGGGCACGTCCACGGCCGAGGACGTCGCGACGGGATCCCCGGTGGACGGTCCGAAGGCAAGCGTGCCTGTCCTCCGGCGCGCCGATGTGGCCCGGGCACCCAGCCGGCGCCCGGACCACATCTGTTGCGTCACACCAGCCGACGCCGCGCGATGCACAGCCCCAGCAGGCCGAGAGCCAGCAGGATGGGCACCGCAGGTCCACCCTCGGGTCCTTCTGTCACAGCGCCGGGAAGACCGGCGTTGACGACGGTCGGGACGGTCGCCGGAGATCCGGTGGTGAATCCTGCCCCTTGAGTGGTCGTGATCGCCGAGGCGCCGAGAACGTCGACCGCGGCCACGCCGCCGTCCTCCGTCGTGGTGCCTGGCGCGCCCGGCTGTGAGGTGCCCTGCGCAGGCCCGACGTCCGTCCCGTTGCCGGGCTCCGCGCCGCCCTCACCGTTGGTGTCCCCCCCGGATCCACCCGGGGTGGCGCCGCCGGACCCACCGGGGGTGGTGCCTCCGCCGGAGCCGCCGCCGGACCCACCGGGGGTGATTCCGGTGTTGCCACCGGTGGTGGGGGCGTTGTTGGTGTTGTCCTGGCCGATGATGGTGACCTGGTTGCCGCCGATCCCGATGGGGGCGTTGACGGCGGGGTCGATCTGGTTGCCCGAGCCGGCCCCGTCCTCACCGGTGGTGGTGTCCCCGCCGGAGCCGCCGGTGTTGGTGCCGGTGTTGCTGCCGGTGGTGGCGGCGTTGTTGGTGTTGTCCTGGCCGATGACGGTGACCTGGTTGCCGTTGGCCGCGATGGGGGCGTTGGCGGTGATCCCGGTCTGGTTGCCGGCGATCAGGCCGTCCTGGCCGGTGGTGGTGTCCCCGCCGGAGCCGCCGGTGTTGGTGCCGGTGTTGTTGCCGGTGGTGGGGGCGTTGTTGGTGTTGTCCCGGCCGATGACGGTGACCTGGTTGCCGTTGGCCGCGATGGGGGCGTTGGCGGTGATCCCGGTCTGGTTGCCGGAGCCTGCGCCGTCGCCGCCTGACGTGGTGCCGCCGGCTCCGCTCCCGTTGGTGCCGCTGTTGTTTC
>CADCUM010000113.1 GCA_902805885.1 uncultured Nocardioides sp.
CTACAACGTCGAGCACCTCCTTGATCATCTCCGGGTCGAGGGCCGAGGTGGGCTCGTCGAAGAGCATCACCTTGGGCTCCATGGCCAGGGCGCGGGCGATCGCGACGCGCTGCTGCTGGCCACCGGAGAGCTGGGCGGGGTACTTCTCGGCCTGGTGGGCCACCCCCACGCGGTCGAGTAGCTCGCGGGCCTTGGTCTCCGCCGCCTCCTTCTTGACGCCGCGGACCTTGATGGGGCCGAGGGCGACGTTCTCGAGGATCGTCTTGTGGGCGAAGAGGTTGAAGCTCTGGAAGACCATGCCGACCTCGGCGCGGAGCGCGGCGAGGGCCTTGCCCTCCTGGGGCAGCGGCTGCCCGTCCAGGGTGATGGACCCGTCGTCGATGGTCTCGAGCCGGTTGATGGTGCGGCACAGGGTCGACTTGCCCGACCCCGACGGGCCGATGACGACGACGACCTCGCCGCGGGTCACGGTGAGGTCGATGTCCTTGAGGGCGTGGAGCGCGCCGAAGTGCTTCTGCACCCCCGCCAGCACGACGAGCGGCTCACCTCTGCCGGCGGTTCGGCGTTCGTTCTCCAGCGCGGTCATGGCCGCAACCTAGTACCGGATGACCCGATCGGGCCATGAGGGGGGCGGTTCGATCAGGTGATCGTGACCGATCCGTTGCGCCTCCGGGGCCCGGCTGCGGCTCCTGGGCGTCAGCGACGGGCGCTGATCGCCCGGCCCCGCGTGGTGCGGACCGACTCGGCCGACGTGGCGTCGAAGACCCGGACCCAGTCGACCTGGGCCGTGTCGCTGAGCTCCGCGGCGGTGAGCTCGGCGAGCTCGTGGTCCGAGGCCAGCATCGAGAGCACCAGGTACTCCTGCGCCTGGGAGACGGCCTTGGTCTCGCGGTGGTACTCGCGGCCGTCGATCCGGAAGACGTACTCGGTGGGGGTCCACTCGACGGAGAAGACGTGGAACTCCTCCCACCAGTCGCGTCCCGCGCTCAGCGACTTGCGGGCCTCGGTGAACGTGCCGCCCATGCGGATCGGCGTCCAGTTGGGCTCGTAGTAGTAGACGTGCGAGGCGATGCTCTCGGTGCCGCGGCCGTTCTCGCCGAAGAACTCCATCACGTCGATCTCGGTGCCGGCGGCGGCGTCGCCGTCGGTGAACTTCGTGCCCTGGGGGAGCATCCAGAAGCCGGAGTGCATGCCCTTCGCCCGCTGGGGCTTGATGCGGGCGGCCACGATGCCGTGCTGGAAGGTGCGGGTGTGCTCGGTCGAGACCTGGCTCGTGAGGAGGTACGGGCTGGTGCCGGCGCCTCCGGGGGTGGTGTAGCTGCACGGCGTCCCGACCCGGTCGGGGTCGGCGATCACGCCGAGGTGGAGGACACCGCCGGCGACCCGGCGGGCCCGGGCGTCGGTCCTGGTGCAGGTGCGGGCGGCGTACACGCTCTCGTAGTCACGCACCTGGTCGTTCCACACCGAGCCGTCCAGGGCGGAGCCGGAGAAGGTGTCCTCGAAGGCGGGGGCCCAGCTTCTCGCGCGGACGGTGCCGGTGGTCCACGTGCGGCCGTCCGCGGTGGTGCTGGCGCGGTAGGTGCCGGGGCGGACGGAGAAGGACGCGGCGCCCCAGGCGTCCTGGCGGTCGCTGTCGACGGCCTTCCAGCCGCGGGAGCCCTGGCGCTCGAGGACGACCTTCTGGCCGGGGGTCGGGGTGCGGAACGTGGCGACCAGGGACGAGCCCTCGGCCGGGGCCGCGGGGGAGGTGCCGGGCTGCACGACGGGGGGCAGCGCGACCAGGGTGCCGCGGACGGTGGCCCGGCGGGCGTTGGACTTCTCGCTGGCCTGGGCGGTGGTGGGGACACCGCCCAGGGCGAGGGCGAGCAACAGGACGGTGACGAGCGTCAGCGTGAGACGCCGGAGGAGGCCGAGGGGCGCGCTCACGCCGTCCTCCCTGGAGGGGTGACGGGTGTGGGGCGCATCTACGGTCTCCTCAGGCATTAGTGGGCTGACGGGGGCGCGGCGGCGATGCGTTGTTACCGTTGTGTTGCCGTTGGGTAGAGATTGCGCCCTGCCTGAGGTTTTGGCATCAGATCCCCCGTCAAGTCACCCACAAAGAATCCACAAATGGCCCTACCGGACTACGCGGCCTCGTCCTGCTGTGACTCAGGGGACGGAAAGGGCTCGGGGGCGGTGAGTCCGCCCGGGTCGGACGTCCCTGGTCGCTCGAGGACGATCGGGATTGCCGCGGCCTCCGCGCGCCGCCGTACCCTGGACCGGTCATGAGCACCCTGTCCGACGCCCCTGCTGCGATCCCCGCCGTCGCCGACGCGATCCCCGCCGAGATCCCCGCCGCGCGCACCTACGAGGTCAAGACCCACGGGTGCCAGATGAACGTCCACGACTCCGAGCGCCTCAGCGGGCTGCTCGAGGCCGCGGGGTACGTCTCTGCGCCGGCCGGCCAGCAGGCCGACGTGGTCGTCTTCAACACCTGCGCGGTCCGGGAGAACGCCGACAACAAGCTCTACGGCAACCTGGGGCAGCTCGCGCCGGCCAAGGCGAAGCGGCCCGACATGCAGATCGCCGTCGGCGGCTGCCTGGCGCAGAAGGACCGCGACACGATCACGCAGCGCGCGCCCTGGGTCGACGTCGTCTTCGGCACCCACAACATCGGCTCCCTGCCGGTGCTCCTCGAGCGCGCCCGCGTGCAGCAGGAGGCGCAGGTCGAGATCCTCGAGTCCCTCGACGTCTTCCCCTCGACACTGCCGACGCGCCGGGAGTCGGCGTACGCCGCCTGGGTGTCGGTGTCCGTCGGGTGCAACAACACCTGCACGTTCTGCATCGTCCCGGCGCTGCGCGGCAAGGAGAAGGACCGCCGGCCCGGCGACATCCTCGCCGAGGTGGAGGCGCTGGTCGCCGAGGGCGTCACCGAGGTCACCCTGCTGGGCCAGAACGTCAACGCCTACGGCGTGGAGTTCGGCGACCGGCAGGCGTTCTCCCGGCTGCTGCGCGCCTGCGGCTCGATCGAGGGGCTCGAGCGGGTGCGGTTCACCTCGCCCCACCCCGCGGAGTTCACCGACGACGTGATCGAGGCGATGGCCGAGACACCGAACGTCATGCCGTCGCTGCACATGCCGCTGCAGTCCGGCTCCGACGCGGTGCTGCGGGCGATGCGCCGGTCCTACCGCCAGTCGAAGTTCCTCGGCATCATCGAGCGGGTGCGGGCCGCGATCCCCGAGGCGGCCATCACCACCGACATCATCGTGGGCTTCCCGGGCGAGACCGAGGAGGACTTCCAGGCGACGCTCGACGTCGTCCGCGCCGCGCGGTTCTCGGCGTGCTTCACCTTCCAGTACTCCAAGCGCCCGGGCACGCCGGCCGCCGTGCTGGAGGACCAGGTGCCTCCCGAGGTCGTCAAGGACCGCTACCTCCGCCTCGTCGACGTCGTCGAGGAGGTGGCCTGGGCCGAGAACAAGCGTCAGGTCGGGCGCACCCTCGAGCTGATGGTCGCCGAGGGCGAGGGGCGCAAGGACCTCGCCACCCGTCGGCTCTCGGGCCGTGCGCCGGACAACCGGCTCGTGCACTTCGCCCCCGACTTCTCGCTGCTCCCGGAGTCGTCGGTGCGCCCGGGCGACATGGTGACCGTCGAGGTCACCTACGCCGCGCCCCACCACCTCGTGGCCGACGGCCCGGTCCGCGCCGTGCGCCGCACCCGGGCCGGCGACGCCTGGGAGCGCCGTACGGCGGCCCCGGCCGCCCCCGC